>NZ_ALKL01000008.1:0-30419 GCF_000286635.1 Veillonella sp. ACP1
TGTTCCTCGATAGCTCAGTCGGTAGAGCAATCGGCTGTTAACCGATCGGTCGTAGGTTCGAGTCCTACTCGGGGAGCCAATATTGGCCCGTTGGTCAAGCGGTTAAGACACCGCCCTTTCACGGCGGTATCCCGGGTTCGATTCCCGGACGGGTCACCACATGGACGATTAGCTCAGCTGGGAGAGCGCCTGCCTTACAAGCAGGATGTCGGCAGTTCGATCCTGTCATCGTCCACCAAGCTAAAGCAGTTATCTTCGGATAACTGCTTTTTTGTGTTATAAATTCAGATGTGTGCAGTACAAATACAAAAAGCGACACTATGTGTCGCTTTCAGTATGGTTGTTATAAATCTTGTATATTGATTTATCTCGGTGCATACATGATGATATATACACCTACAAGGCAAACTAGACCGCCGATAATATCATACATGTCGGGGCGCAATCCATCGACGAGCCAGCCCCATAGAATGGAGAGTGCAATAAATACGCCGCCGTATGCAGCATAGACCTTGCCGAAGCTGGACTCTGGTTGAAATGTAGGAATTATACCGTACAAGATTAAGATAATGGCGCCTGCTAGTAGATATAGAGGACTTTTATCATCGCGCATGTAGAGCCAGACGAGATATCCGCCGCCAATTTCAGCGATACCGGCTAATAAAAAATAGAATATAGATAATAACATATATACCTCACAATGATTATAAATCTCATATTAGTGTATCATGGTTGTTGTACCCTGTCAGTAGTAGATTATTGAGTTTGAAAACAATAAAAATCCCTCGCTATTAAAACGAGGGATTGAGTATTATAATCTCGCAGGGGATTCCTGATGGACATAGTCCATAAATGTATGCATCGTTTCAGTTTTAGAATTATTTTTCTTGTATGCGAAACATACTTGTAACTTAAATGGTTTTTCTAATGGTAAATAGCCAGTAGTGATGTTGAGGGCGTCGAGAATTTGACGCGCTACGATGCAACCAGATTCATTCTTGCCACAATAATCGATCATTGTGTACGGATTCGATAAGCGGCTACCACGGATGTGTAGATTTTGTTGACCATTACCTACATAAGCTTTTAATGTACGGTACATAAAATATTTAGGTGGATACATTAAAAGTGGGAATTGTTGAATTGATTTTAACGTAGCTTCTTTAACTTGATCAATCAATTTTGGCGCATAATATACAAATTCATCTTCCCGTAGCGCTTTTGATTCATATAAGGACATGTCCTTATTATTTGGTAAATAGAGAAGGGCAATGTCGATACGATTTTCTCGTAAATCGAGCAATAGCTCTTCTTCTTCCATATCGTAAATAGATACAGAGAATTCAGGATGGTTTTCAAAGAAATGCGATACATATCCGTTGAGGCGAATGTCGCCGAGGCTACGAAGAACGCCGATATTTAGGATAGGGCGTTCAACTTTGCTAGCTAAACGGATGGATTGTATGGCTCTCTCCAATGTGTCCAATACGAGTTCTGCTTCAGGCAGGAATAGTTCACCTTCTGGCGTCAAACGACTACCGCGGGTGGAGCGAGAAATTAATTTAACGCCTACAAGTCGTTCTAATTTTTTCATTTGCGCACTGAAAGCAGATTGGGTGATATTCATCGTTTGTGCTGCTAGTGTAAAGCTACCTGTTTTATTATATGTAATAAAACTTTGTAGCTCTTGCATGGTTGGTAATTCTTTCATTTCGGTACTCCGATTATAATAAAAACCTCACATTACTACTTATTACCTATATTAATTGTATTGTAGCATACTATAAGTATTTTTTCATCTAAATCTATAAAAGGCGATGAATTAATTAGAATAGATATAGAGCGGTTCTTTTATAAGAAATTTCGTTTCTAATGCTATGATAGGTGAGTAAAAATAATGATAAATAGTATGGCGAAAGATCTGCTTTGCACATGCTATTTATAGGTAGAACTAATTGACATAGGGGCATAAGAAGTGATATTATTACTAAGTACCTTTATGTCGTGGTACAAGTATATATTAATTTATGAGGTGATAATCACATGGCAACGAGAAGAGAGGCTCGATTCAAACTTTGTCGTCGCTTTGGTGTGAACGTATTCGGTCACGCAAAAGCCTTGAATCGCGTCAAAAAAGACCAACGTCAGAAAAAAATGTCTGAGTATGGCACACAATTATTAGAAAAACAAAAAGTTAAAGCTTACTACAACTTGCTAGAACGCCAGTTCGTACGCTATTATGATAAAGCGAAAAAAATGCAAGGTGTTACAGGTCAAAACATGTTAATCCTTTTGGAACAACGTCTTGATAACCTTGTATATCGCATCGGCTTCGGTAATTCCATTCGTCAAGCTCGTCAAATGGTAAACCATGGCCACATTTTGGTAAATGGTCGTCGTGTAGACATTCCATCCTACTCCTGTAAACCAGGTGACGTTATTGAACTTCGTGAAGCTTCCCGCGACAACGAAATGTTCAAAACTAATTTCCAAGAACTTCGTTCTTTCGAACTTCCTTACATTGAAAAAGACTTGGAAGGCTTCAAAGCTACTTTTACTCGTCTTCCTCAACGTGAAGAACTTCCTATCGAAGTTAACGAAACACTTATCGTCGAATTGTACTCGAAATAAGACATACAGTTCTACAAATATAGAAAGCACAGTGCTTATGCGTATAGGCACTGTGCTTTTTGCTTTTTTATTTAATTAGCAAAATGATGAAATTGAAATGTTCAAATAAAACAAAACTATTTATAAAAAAACTTTAATCATGTTATTCTGTTGATAGAAAAAATTATGATTTAATCATGATTAGTGTTGTTAGAGTATGTATTTAGGAGAGTTTTGTGAAGATAAAACGCTTAGTTCTTCTTAGCCTAGGTGTATTGGGTGCATCTATGCCTTTTGGGGCATATGCAGTGAATCCGATTATGCCTATGGCACAGCAAGAACAATTACAAGAAGACCGAGAAGTTCAACAGGAACGGAATCTTCGCTTAGATGCTGAGCGCGTAGAAAGTGTTGTTAGTGAATCGGCGCCTATAGACGTACCTTCAAATCAGAATGGTGCATCTTTTTTTATTCATCATATTCAGTTAGAGGGTGTACCTAAGGAATTTGCTTTCTTACATAAGATTGCACGTAAAAATGAGCAAAGCACAGTAACAGTAGCAGATATTACTAATATACGTAATTCCCTTCAACGTAAGTTATTAGATAGAGGTTTCGTTACCTCTCAGGTATATATTCCTGAACAAAATGTAAATTCTGGCACGTTGCAGTTTATGGTTCTACCGGGACGAGTGGAAGATATTCGATATAGTGAGTCTTCGGTTCATGGTCCTTGGCGAACGGCTTTCTCTGTGAGACCTGGAGATATCCTTAATATCCGAGATGTAGAACAAGGCTTGGAGCAGATGAAACGTGTATCATCTCAATCGGTAACAATGAAGTTACTTCCAGGTACAGCTGTTGGTACTTCTATTATTGAGTTATCGATTAAACAAGAGAAACCAGTACACGGATCAATTAGTATCGATAATAGTGGTCTTGAATCAACAGGTGTATATCAAGGTAGCTTTACTGCATCGTTAGACCAAGCTTTTAGAGCTAATGATACGTTAACCATGTCATTGTCAGGTGATGTAAGCGGTGCAGGCAGTATAAAAGGAACTCGCGCAGCCAGTCTTAATTATGTGATACCACATGGTAAAGATACGTTCAGTGTTAGTTTTTCTAAATCAAGATATCATCAAACTATTCAATCTAATCCTTATGATTTCACATATAGTGGTAAGTCCACTACTATGAAGGCGAAATGGAATCATGTTTTGTCGCGTACACAACGTGAAAAACGTGCATTTGATATTTCTATTAGCACACGTCATAATCATCGCTTTATCAATGATATGGAACTACCTGTGCAAGCATTACGTACCACTTCAATGGAGCTTGGTGTTTCCAATCGTACATATATTGGAAATGCTACATTATACTCTCGTTTAGGATTCCAGTGGGGGATAGGCGCACTTGGCGCACAACCTGAGCATAAGGCATCTGTTGCTATGGGCGGGCCAACCTCTAGATATCATATGTGGCTTGTTGATGTAGATTATCGTAAACCATTTGTTATGGGCCATCGACCGGCATCATTTACCTCTTCATTCCATGGACAATGGGTACAAGGCGGTAAGAGAGTATATAGTGTAGATACTATCAATATTGGTAACCGATATAGTGTTTATGGCTTTGATGGTGAATATACACTTATGGGCGATAGTGGCTGGTATATACGTAATGAAGTATCCTCAGTTATTCCGCGGCTTAATACGGAAGTATATTTTGGCATTGATGTAGGAGCTGTATATGGTAAAAGTACAGAATCGTTAGTTGGAAAAAGTATTGCTGGTACAGCATTAGGTATACGTGGTAACTATGCATCAGGGCTCATGGTCGATGCATTTGTAAGTACCCCTTTATATAAACCGCAAGGATATCATACGAAGAAGTTTTATAGCGGATTTACTATAGGGTACAGATTCTAATCTCAATATGATTATGACTATATATGTGTTGAGCTAGTATTTACATAATTGGAGAGTTGTATGTGTAAAACAAATCAAGAACGACGTACGCTGGGACGAAAGATATTGTCTTGGCTCACTTTTGGCGTAGTAGTAGCATCTCAATCGATGGTGTTGGCAGCTCCTATTATGCCTGATAATAATGCTGCTATTACTGAACGGCCATTAGTTCAGGAAACAGCTAATCACATTCCATTAGTTAATATTACGGCACCTACTAATGGTGGAGTTTCTATGAATAAATATGACCAATTTAATGTTGAAAAACAGGGTGCTATTCTAAATAACTCATATGTAACGAGTAAAACAGAACTTGCTGGTTATGTGCAAGGTAATAGTAACATGGTGAATGGTACTGCAAAGGTCATCGTAAACCAAGTTACATCAGATGCACCAACATCTATGAGTGGCTATTTAGAAGTGGCGGGGCAAAAAGCCTCCGTTGTGGTGGCTAATCCTAACGGCATTACCGTTAATGGAGGGGGCTTCCTTAATACAAATCATGCTGTGTTAACTACCGGTAAACCAGAATTAGATGGTGCTGGACAGTTACAAAATTACCGCGTAGAACAAGGAAATATCTCTATTGAAGGTAAAGGCCTTGATGGGAAGCGTGCAGATTCTGTGTCTATCTTGGCACGAACTATTGATGTAAATGCAGGTGTTTGGGCAAATACACTTAATACTCGTACAGGACAAAATCACATTGATGCTAACAACTTAAAGGCTACAGCTTTAGAGGCTTCAACTGTGGAAACAAAACCAACGATTGGTTTGGATGTGGCGGCAGTAGGTGGGATGTACGCGAATCATATTACTATGGTTGGCACTGAAGCTGGTGTAGGTGTTAATCTTAATGGTGTAGTGGCAGGCACTCAGTCTGTTTCAGTAGATGCTAATGGTCATCTATCTGTTAATGGTACACTTCAATCTGATACAAGTCTCGTGGCTAAAGCAAACTCTATACAGAATACAAAAATAATTGCCTCTGGTGGAGAGTTAGTATTAGAAACAAAAGAACTAATAAATACAGGGCATATTACATCTGTTAATAATGGACATATTCAGGTAGAAGAATCCTTAACTAACAAAAATACAATTGCAGCTGGTGCTAACACGCAAGGCGCTGTTACAAGTAAGGGTTCCTTGTCTGTTGTGGCAGGTACCGTTCGTAATACTGATGCAGTGATTGTATCTGGTGGTACTACGACAATTAACAGTAAAGAGCTACATAATACAGAGAATGGTCGTATTTATGGTGGAAAAGTAGCGATACAAACGAAGGTACTCGAAAACCGTAAGAATGTAGCGTTAGAATCCAAATTAGATGCGGCTATGGCAGATATGAAAGCAGCAGAAGATAAGCTTGAAGCAGCTTATGCTGTAGATACTACAGCTTTTACATCAAAAGCTGAACAAGATAACTATTTGAACCGAATCAAAGAACTATCTAAAGTATATGATGAAAAACTAAAAGCTGTTAAGTTAGTACAAGAGGAATTATCTGCTCATAAAGGGAGTACTATTGCAGGTCGAGAAGATGTAACTATTGAAGCGGACTCTATTTTGAATAGAGAAAAATCTCTTATATATAGTGGTAGTACTATGACGTTAGATGGCCACGATACTTTGCACAATATCGGTGGTACTATTGATGGAATGGGTAATGGTGTTATTCGAAGCAAAGACTATCAAAATAAGAACTCTTCTTTTACAGCAAAACGTGTTAGTCCTGAAATTGAAAAAGGTCTTTCTGGTGCAAGTAATGACACTATGCTTACAGCACAAGAAGATCAAATCTTGATTACAGACAAAGATCATAGCGAGCGAGGTCAAACCTTTAAAAAGTCTGAATTTAGTTCATTAAACAGTGGCTATGGTGCTTATCATAGTCATAGTAGTAAGGCACCAATGCCTATATACGAGGCTGCAGAATATGTTACTGTAGAACAGATTACACCAGAAGAGCAAGCGGCTGGTGAAGCGCCCATTCCAGCAGAATATATTGGTACACAAATACCATCATATGCCTATAATGACCCTATTTTTAATGAGTTTGGCATTACATCTATGACGACAGAGCGCCCTCAAACAGCAGGTCCTGAACAAGAGGCGTGGGATGCACAGTTTAAGCCTATTTTGGCATCATTAAATGATAAAATCAAAGCGCATAATGAAAAGGCTAAACTATATAACCAACAGATTTCTGGTGTGGCTAATGAAAAAATAGACGATTATACTATAATTCGAACTAAGACTATGACTTCTCATGAAGAAGTAAAAAGTAGTACACCAGGTGTTGTGCGCTTTGGTGGAGATATGTCATTCACCGGAACTGGTACTAATGAAAATAGTCAAATGGTTGTAGGTGGTACGTTAGCTACTACTGGAGCAATTAATCAAGTTGCAAAGGAAAATCAAGAAGTAATAAATACTTTTGGGACTACTGAAGTAACCTATAGATATAAGCGTAAATTTCCTCATAAATCTTGACGTAGAGGTTATAAGGGTCAAGTGTTTATGACACCACAAGTGAATAAAGAAAACCCAATAGCACTTGGGGTTGCTAAGAAAGAAGATAAAAATGGTAAGGCTAAAGGTGATGTTGGTGCTAATCACCGTAAAGAGGTACAAGACTTTTTAAATCCATTTGCCCAAGATAGCAGTAATGATGTCTCTAAACCAACTGCGGGAACTAATATTTTGTCATTACCTACAGAATCTTTGTATACAATACATCCTGAAATCACTGCTAACTATGTAGTTGAAACAGATCCACAATTCACAAATAGAAAAGCCTTTTTATCATCTGATTATATGTATAAAGAGATGAAGACAAAGCCTGAGAATATTGAAAAACGACTAGGCGATGGCTTGTATGAGCAGACCTTAGTTAGAAATTAGATTGTCTCTGGTACAGGGTATAGATTCCTTGATGGGTATACAGATGATGAAAGTCAATTTAAAGCTTTAATGGATGCCGGTATTGTATACGCTAAACAACATGGTATTGCTCCAGGTGTAGCACTGACGGCAGAACAAGCAGCTAGTCTCACTAGTGATATGGTCTGGCTTGTAAAAGATGTTGTTATGGTAGAGGGTAAGCCTGTTGAGGTAATCTATCCTAAAGTATATCTTAAACAAAGCAATGGTTTGCAGTTACATACTGATGGAACCTTAATGAGTGCTAATACATTAGTTATGAATGCAAAGGATAGTATCCGTAATGAAGGTGTGATTCAAGGTAAAACAGTCATTCTTGCATCTAATCAAGATATTATTAATAGCGGTCATATTAATGCAGACAAAGTTGGTTTGCAATCGGATAGAACTATTTACCAACAAGGTCAAATTGTTGGCCGTGATGCTGTAGAACTACAAGCAAAAAAGGATATTACCTTTAACAATTCTATTGCGCATTTAACAAACCAAGATGTAATACATAAAACAGCTGGTATTGCTGTAACTGGTGATACAGGCGTTATGATTGTATCTGCTGGCAATGATGTAAACTTAGGTGGTGCGACTATCGAAGCGTTAGGCAAAGATGGTGCTATCACTATTACAGCTGGACGTGATATTAATATTACTACAGACACTCTTACAGCTAAAAAAGATATGACTCAAGATGGGGATAATTATTTACGAACCTATCGTCAAACTGAACTGGGAACGACAATAGAAGCTGGTGGAGATATATCTATTGGGGCTAAACATGATGTTAAGGCTCGTAATTTGACCGTTAGCAGTGACTCTGGGGCGGTAAAAGTAATTGGTGAACATGACGTATCCATTGAAAATGGGTATAGTGAATCTAAGGATGCTTTTGCGTTATCCTATAAAGAAAAAGGGTTCCTGAATAAAAAAGAAACTAAAATCAAGACTAATGATGAATCTAAACATGTATTAATGAGCACCATTAGTGGTCATACTGTAGTGGTGGGTGCTAATAACGATGTGACACTTACATCCTCTAATGTGGTGAGTACTGCAGGAACATCTGTATTAGCTGGTCATAATGTAACAACTGATGCCGCAGCAGAGCATACGCTAAGTATCGCATCTAAAGATGTAAAAAAATCTGGTATTATGGGTGCTGGCATGGGTATCATGATTGGTAAAAAACAATCTAAAGATAACTACTCTATCGATGAAACTACTCATAAAGCCACTACTTTAGGATCTACTAATGGTGAGGTTACTGTACAAGCTGGTGATACGGTTCACTTGACTACTACAGATATTATAGCGGATAAAGGAATTAGACTTAGTGGACAAGATATAGTGTTAGATGGCAAGGAAGATCATTACCTTTCTAAAGAAAGTCACGAATATAAATCTTCTGGCCTTACGGTTAGTCTTGGCGGTTCTGTAGCAAGTGCTATTAATACGGCCTATGGATTACAACAAAAAGCTAAAGGTCGTGAAGATAAACGTTTGGCTGCACTAGAATATATGGAAGCAGGTAAAGAGCTTAAAACAGCAGCTACTAATCTATATGATTATTCTAACTATACCGCTGGCAATATTTATAAAGAAGGTCGTCAAACCATTCGAGATGGAGTTGCTTTAAAGGAATCTGCTAAATTTGATCTCTATAAAGCAACAGGGATTGGTAGTACTAATTTGAGTGATGTATCAAAAGAACAGTTAAAGGAAACTGCAAAATTAAAAGATACAAAGGGAAATGCATTAGTACAAAAAGGTAAGACCCAGTTAGCTGATTTAGAAAATGACAAAGCTGGATATAAAGCTAAGAAACGTGCTAAAGCAGATAATCTTGTAAATATTCGTGTAAGCATTGGTTCTAGTAGTAGTCGAAGTGAATCCTCTTATGAAGCAAATACGTTTGATGGGGGATTTATTGAAAGTAATGGAGATATTATCATTGAGGCTAATAGTGCAGACTCTATCAAGGGTAATATTAAAGCTGTTGGTGAAACAATTTCAGGTAAAACAGTCAAATTAGTAGCTTCTAATGATGTATCTTTACAAGCGGCAACAAATACAAGTGAAAAGCTTGAAAATGCTAAGAGTAAAGGCTGGTCTGTTGGGGCTAATATTAGTGTTGCTGGAGGTGGTATACTAGGTTTTGATGCAAGTGCTAATGCTGCAAAACAAAAGAGTAATACAAAGGAAGCAACACATACTGGTACTACTGTTGTAGGTTCGGATGCTGTTACTATTACCTCTGGAAAGGACACCCATATCAGTGGTTCTAAGGTAATTGGTAAATCTGTAACAGCCGACGTAGGTGGAAATCTTTCTATTGAAAGCTTACAAGATACAAAGACATATGTAGGTGAAAGCTCTAATAAAGGGTTTAGTGTATCTACAAATGCGGGTTCTCTAAGTAATGTATCTATGAGTTCAAGCAAAGGTAAAATGAAAAGTGATTATGCAAGTGTTACCGATCAAGCGGGTATATATGCAGGTGATGGTGGATTTGTAATTAACACGGCTGCAACAACATCATTAACAGGGGCCGTTATAGATAGTACAGCAGACACTAATAAAAATAAATTATCCACTAAATCATTGGATGTTAAAGGTGTTGAAAATACGGCAGAATATACGTCTCGTAATGTAGGTATGAGTTATAATCACGTAGGTAATTTTAAGAACCTTAGTAAAGCAGGAAAAGATGCTGTGTGGAATACATTAGGCAGATTACCTAATCTGTTACCAGATTCTAGTAAATCTAGTTCTTCCACTACAAAATCTGCTATTTCAAATGGTACAATAGAAGTACGAGACGCTAACTTTAATATGCAAACACTGTCTCGAGATACAAAAGATAGCTTGAATAAGCTTGATGAAATCTTCGATAAAAAGAAAATTGAAGAACGTCAAGAATTATCTAAATTATTTGCAAAAGAAGCTTTTGGTCAATTACATAATTGGAATCCAACCTCTAAAGAAGGTAAAGCTGCAAAAGCAATAGCCCATGGTGTAGTCGCTGAAGTATCTGCTCGTATGGCAGGAAATAAACCGGGTAGTGGTTTTTATGCTGGTGCTACTAATGAAGCATTAATTGGAGAAATTCAAAAAATTGCAAAAGAGAAGCCTGATGTAGCTCAATCCTTAAGTGCTTTACTAGGCGCTGCCGTAAATGGTAGCTTAGGCTATTCACCTGTAACGGGTGCAGCTGAAGCACAATATGGGACTAAATGGAATGCTAACCAGGTTGAGCCTAATATGAAACATATATTAAATGATATTGAATCAACGGGTGTATATGTAAATAGTCAAGGAGAAAAAATATACATATCTAAACTATATAAAGATGCTTCGATTGTTGAATATGTGGTAATAACAACTACAAATGAAAAGGGGGAGGAAATAACCTCTGTACTTGATAAAGATTATAACTTTGTAGACGTTGATATTAAGGGTGGAACGTTAGATTTATTTAAGTCTGATTATGATTTAAGAAAGCGGAATAAAGTAGATATAACTTTATATAATGATTATAAAACGGGAAAAGATAGATTAAATGATTTTAATCCGACCACATCTGTTTTGACAGTTAAAGTTAAGGAAGACGTTGGTAATTTAAAATATACTCCTAATTTTTATATGAAGAAAGAAGATCGGCCTTTAGAGGTAGGTTCAAAAGTTATAGAAAGTTATATGAATTCAAATTTTTGGTCGATGTCTGCAGAACATTATGGATCTATAGGTGTCCAAAATTTATTTAAGAAGATGACACCGGGATATGTTAGAAGTGGCACTCGTGCAATTATTAATTCTGGTTCAAGAGCTATTGGTGGATATGCTTCAGGTGCAGCATTGCTTGTAGCGGCAAAAATAGATAATGAGATGACTTTTAAAGGTCATCCAGATTTAATTGCTAAGGCAAATATGTTAGATGAAACTGCTTATGGATTAGGAGTGGTAACAAGCTTAAGCGCGGCAGGCGCCACAGCTGGAACGTTAGGGTCGGGTGCGCCATTATCTTATACTGCTAGTGTAGGAGTTAATGTATCCTATGGCATTTTTGTTGAGTATCAGAAATATAAATTGTTGAAGGAGAAAGAAGAAAGAGATAAGCATGTGGGGATATAAAGGATTATTTTTATGTTGGTTTATTATAACTTTATGTATTTATACAAAGATATATATATTAGCTTGGACGAATAATGTGGGCTATAAAGAGATGTCTTTAAATATGCGCTTTCCAAAGCTATTTAAAACATTTATTGTCATTTCTTATTTTTATGTTGGGCTATTAGGATATGTATTTTGGTTTATAGATGATTTTATGATGATCATGAGTAGTACGATTTTGGGTGTAATTTTAATTTACTTATCAGGGATGATTATTACAATACAAAAAAAATCTTCTCCACAATATCATAATGGTAAAAAATTAGCTCGATATATGTTGCTATATCCTGCTATCGCAATAGTTCTATATTTGTGGCTTAAGTATAATGGGTTTTAATATGATATGTTGGAATAATAGTTAAAGTAAACTAAATTATTTGCAAAAGAAGCCTTTGGTCAATTACATAATTAGAGTTCAACCTATAAAGAAGGTAAAACAGCAAAAGCGATAGCTCATGGTGTAGTCGCTGAAGTATCTGCTCGTATAGCAGGGAATAAAGCTGGTAGTGGTTTTTATGCTGGTGCTACAAATGAAGATTTTATTGGAGAAATTCAAAAAATTGTAAAAGAGAAATCTGATGTGGCTCAAACATTAAGTGCACTACTAGGTGCCGCTGTAAATGGTAGCCTAGGCCGTTCACCAGTGATAGGTACAGCTGAGGCACAATATGGCACTAAATGGGATGCATCAGGTGTTATTAGAATCAATAGTGAACTTGTGCTTGATGAATATATAAATATTATTGTACCAGTAGAATTAAATGGAACAGATCAAAACCAAGCATATATACGGTGTAGAAATTTTGGTAATCAATATCAGGCGTATGGTTTTTTGCCGAGGAGGTCGCCGTTATTCAATTTGCAGAAAAAGGGGCATAGTTGAGAGAGCAAGAGCTAATAATTAATTCTGATAGAGGTTATTCGAATATTGATGAATGGATTGGATTAGTTAAGCTTTTAGTTCCTATATTGACTAGAAGTGATAATGAAGGGATAGAAGTAGATGCTGATGCTAATAATGTGAGCCCTTTTTCTCCAGTATCAAGTGTTATAAATAATGCGCCTAAAAACTTTGCTACAGGTACTTTAACTTATGTAGGTGAAAATGCTTTTGGTAAAACTGTAGAGAAAGCATATTTATCTGTATCTAAACCGATGAATAATAATATTAGAGTCCGAGATGCTAAGATGCTTGGAGGCCTTGGTGGCAAAGCTTATAATGTAGGCATGTTTGGAAATTCATTTAATGAAAATAATGAGCGTTATAATTTAACTACAGAAAAGGTTGTCTCTACAACATTAGATAGCGTAAATTTGTCACATGATTTAGAATTAATCAAAACTAAGCCCAAAATAAAAGCTAGTAAAAATAAGTTGGTTAATATGGCTAAGATTATTACTTTTAAGTTGAGTAAAGCTGGAATAAAAGGTACTGCGATTGATAGATTGGTTGGATAAAATAGATAAACAGGCTGAAGAGGTAGAAAAAGAAGGTAGAGAGAAAGCTAGAAAGTATTGGTCGTTTTAATTAAAGAGGTACTTTGGTAGAATATGTTTTTATTAACATATATTGAAAATATATCATTTAGTCATCTTATAATGATGATATCTCTAATTATTTTTCTTATATATTTTCTTATAAAAGTATTATTGGAAATCTTAAAAAAATGGCTTTGTAACTTATACAATAGGTCGGGATTATGCTTGGTATAATTGGTTGAGCCTTGTTAATACCTTGTTTTCGTTAGCATTCATAGTATCATCTTACTTTATTGGCTCCGTTGATTTCTTTCAGTTTACTATATCGGAACGTATACTCTTAGGTATTGTACTATTAGATGTATTATTATCATTTAATATACATAATCACTTATTAGAATATCGAGCATATAATCTTAAAGAGATTAAACGAATAGAATATACTACACAAAGAAAACATTATGTTAGGCAAGCATCTTATTTGATAATTATATGGTTGTTGAGCATATTAGTCTTTAATATTGATTTATGGCTTTTTTGATTTAGTATTGTATCTATTATATCGGCTTGTTACAGGAACATTGTTTGGTACTTAATTTTGAGCATTTAGATTTTTCAATTAAATGAAAGTAAATCGAAAATTGCAATAACAAGTTGAACATTACCAGCTAAATAGTCCATCAGGTTGCACAAGAATAAATCCTGTCCAGTTCGGCCTCGAAGAGTTCATCCGGTGTTCGGTATCCGAGAAGCTTCCGCGGCAACCCATTACACCAGAGTTCGACCTGAGCTATCTGCTCATCGGAATAGCTGTCGATTCGTTTTCCTTTCGGAATAAACCTGCGAATTAATCCGTTATGGCGCTCCACAGATCCTTTCTCGCAGGATGTGTAGGGATGGGCAAAATAGACCAGTGTTTTACTCAGAGTCTCTAAATCAGACAGTGTCGAAAACTCGGAACCGTTGTCTATGGTGATTGTCTTAAAGATATCATTCCAGTGTTCCTCAAACTGAGAACGAACTGTTGACAAAGCATTCATGACGCCGTTCGGATCACGACCAGGGATGCGAATCATCCAGTACTCCCTGGTCTTTCGCTCAATCATGGTCAGTAGGGCATCATCGTTATTATTTTTTGAGCCGATAACAAGATCTGCTTCCCAATGTCCAAACTCCTTACGGTCATTTACAGATGTCGGCGTTCCTCAATGCTCCGACCTAGAATTCGCTTGTTTTTATGAACCTGTGTTTTTTTAGGTGACCTGCGAAGTTTTCCGGAAAATCGATGTTCTTGATTCCAAGAAGTCCGAGATCAATGTAACTATAAAGTGTTTTTGTACAGACAATTTGATATCTGGTGAATAATTCATTTTCCAAGGCACGTCCTACACAAGCATCAAGTGACCATCCTTCTTCGAAGAACTTCTGCTCTACAAAAGAGATGAAGTTAGATTTCTCGAAAAAGTCATAGTGCCGGCAGCATGACTGGCGATTTCGCTTATAAGCATTTTGACCGGCAGTGGCTTTGTAACGAAGGATATTTCCTTTGTATAGTGACACAGTTCCGCGCTTGATTTCATTTCGAACGGTGTTCGGTGCACAGCCAATTTCCTTGGCAATCCTGTTAGGACTCCATCCATCTTTGAGTCGAGTCTGAATCAAAACACGGCACTCAAATGTAAGATGTTGTCCTTTTCTGTGCTCATTTGCGGTATAATGTAAGTGGTCCATAGGGTTTTTCTCCTTGTGAATGAAGTTTAGGCACTTACATTCTACCAAAGGAAGAGAGCCGTATGGACTTTTTGTGTTACTTGTTCAACTTGATTTTACAATCAGCGAAATGAAAGTAAATATAAAATCTATCTTTTACAAAGGTAAAAATCATAATAACTTTTAATTGACACAACCCCATAAAATCTGTATACTATTTTGAGTAAGCTTTAGTCGTGTTTCCATTAGCCCCGGAAGCAAAGGACAAGCTGATTTTGGTAGAATTATGACGTTATTAGGAGGATATGCAGCATGAAAACTACATTTATGGCCAATCCGAACACAATCGAACGGAAATGGTATGTTGTTGACGCTGAAGGTAAAACTTTAGGACGCCTTGCTGCCGAAGTTGCAAAAGTTCTTCGGGGCAAAAATAAACCAACTTTCACACCACACGTAGACACTGGTGACCATGTGATCGTTGTAAACGCAGAAAAAATTCGCGTAACTGGTAAAAAATTGGAACAAAAGGAATACTTCCGTCACTCTGGTTACCCAGGTGGTTCCCGCTTCACTAAATTGTCCATGATGCTTGAAAAACAACCTGAACGTGTTGTTGAAATGGCAGTTCGTGGTATGCTTCCAAAAAACAAATTGGGTGCACAACAATACCGTAAATTAAACGTATACGCTGGTCCTGAGCATCCACATGCAGCTCAAAAACCAGAAGTATTAGAAATTTCCGTACGATAATCTAGAGGGAGGAACATATAATGGCAGTAGCACAATATTACGGCACTGGTCGTAGAAAATCTTCCGTTGCTAGAGTTCGTCTGGTACCGGGCACAGGTAAAATCACTGTTAACAAACGTGAACTTAATGAATATTTCGGTCGCCAAACTTTGGAATTGATCGTAAAACAACCTTTGAACTTGACTAACACAGTTGAACAATACGATGTAATCGCAACTGTAGCTGGTGGCGGTCCTTCCGGTCAAGCTGGTGCAATTCGTCACGGCATTTCCCGTGCGTTATTGGACGTAGATGGCGAACTTCGTCAATCTTTGAAAAAAGCTGGCTTCTTGACTCGTGACCCACGTATGAAAGAACGTAAAAAATACGGTCTTAAAAAAGCCCGCAAAGCAAGCCAATTCTCCAAACGTTAATATTTGGAATACAGGTTATTACACCTGCAGACAATGTCTGCAGGTGTTTTTTGTTGCTTAGATTATGGTGACACTAATAATTATCTGTTATGATGATAGTAATGATAAAAGAAAGCGTATCTTGGATAATATGAAATCTGAGTATTATAAATGATAGGAGATATTGTTATGGAATTAATGAATGCTATTCAATTGACAGGTCCCAGTAACTGTATTTCATGATATGTTACATAATATATTTACCTGTGTATAGGGGGCTGTATGATACAAAATATATATCATTTACTAGTGGAGAATTGGAGCTTTTTCTCAGGTCTATTATGGGAACATGTCGTCATAGCTTTGCTTTCCAGTATAATTGCCATTATTTTAGGATTGGTTGCGGGTATTTTACTTAACGAGTATCGTCGAGCAGTTAATCCGACCATGATGGTTATTAATTTCTTGTATACTATACCATCCATATCCATGCTGGGATTTTTGATTCCCTTTTCAGGAATTGGTAATGCAACGGCAGTGATTGCTCTTGTGATATATGCATTATTGCCGATGGTGAGAAATACATATACTGGGTTAAGCAGTATTGATAAGGAAATGATTGAAGCGGCTACATCGCTGGGGTTATCTCATGTACAACGTTTACGATATATTGAATTGCCTTTAGCCTTTCCGGTAATCATGGTCGGTATACGAAATATGCTAGTTATGACTATAGCGCTTACTGGGGTAGCATCATTTATTGGTGCCGGAGGTCTTGGTGTAGCTATTTATCGAGGTATTACTACAAATAATACGACTATGACTGTAGCCGGCAGTTTACTAATTGCTTTTTTAGCATTGATTATGGATGGTGTATTAGGCTTTTTTGAGAAAATCATACTATATAGAGGGCATTGCAAACGTACTTTTAAACGTATTGGTATTGTAGCCTCAATTGTGATAATTAGTGGTATTGGTGTGTTTATGTGGCCGTCGCAACAATCTGACGTAATTCATGTAGCTACAAAACCGATGACAGAACAGTTGATTTTGGGCGATATGCTTAAACTTCTTATTGAACAAGATACAGATTTAACTGTTGAAGTAACAGCCGGAGTAGGCGGAGGAACCTCCAATATTCAACCGGCCATGGAGTCCGGTCAATTCGATATCTATCCTGAATATACTGGTACCGGTTGGAATGCAGTACTAAAACGAGACACGCAATATAGTGAAAATTTATTTGATGAATTACAGCGCGCTTACGAGGATACATATCAATTTAAATGGGTCGGTATGTATGGTTTCAATAATACATATGGAATGGCTGTACGTAAGGATATTGCTAACAAATATAATTTAAAAACATATTCAGACTTAGCGAGGGTTTCGTCACAATTGATTTTAGGTGGGGAATATGATTTTTTCGGGCGCCAAGATGGGTATTCGGGATTACAGCGAGTATACGGCATGGACTTTAAAGATACGAAGGATATGGATATAGGTTTGAAATATCAGGCTATTGAAAGCGGACATGTGGATGCTATGCCTATATTTACTACTGACGGTCAGTTGAGCCATGCGTCTATTGTTGTTCTTGAGGATGATAAACATTTATATCCGTCGTATGTTTGTGGCAATGTCGTCAGAATAGATGTGTTAAAGAAGCATCCTGAGCTAGAATCGGTATTGCTGAAATTGACAAATACGATTACGGATCAGGATATGTCATATATGAACTATGAAGTGGAATCGGAAGGACAGAAACCTCATGATGTTGCTGAGCGATACTTACGCATAAAAGGTTTGTTATACTAACGTGGGTTGATAGCGGGTACATAGTATTGTATTGTGATTATAAGATTACGTTTACATCTATAATTAATTCCCCTATAATAGATATATAATAATCGAACTTTTTCGAAAATAGATTTTCATATAGGAGAACTCATATGATTTATAATACAATTCAATACGTAGTGGATAACGGTATTGGTACGTTGACATTTAATCGTCCTAAAGTGGCGAATGGTTTTAATATCGAAATGTGCAAGGAAATCCTTGAGGTTTTAGATAAAGCACATCATGATGAAAGTGTTCGTGCATTGCTGATCAATGCTGAAGGCAAGGTATTCTCTGCTGGCGGCGATTTAACTGAAATGGAACGGGCTGTAAATGATGGTGATACAGAGTCTTTATTTGAAATCGTTGAGCTAGTAGCTCAAATTTCTATGGCTATGAAACGCTTACCTAAACCGGTTATCATGAGCCTTCAAGGTGCTGCAGCAGGTGCTGCGTTCAACATGGCGTTAGCAGCGGACTTTGTGGTTGCAGCTAACAATGTACGCTTTATTCAAGCCTTCGTAAACGTAGGCCTTGCACCTGATGCAGGTGGTTTGTTCTTGTTAACTCGTTCCATTGGTATGAATCGTGCTATGCATATCGTTATGACTGGTGAAGCGGTTTCCGCTGAAAAAGGTAAAGAACTTGGTTTTGTATATAAAGTTTGTGAACCAGAGGATTTAGAGACTGCTACAAGACGCTTAGTTGAAAAATTAGCAAAAGGCCCTGCAAAATCGTACCGCGTTATGAAGGAAATGATGTGGAGAAGCTTCTTAGCAGGCTGGGAAGAATATAAGACATTTGAAGTAGAAAACCAATGTGAATTAGGTCTTTCTGAAGATTTCAAAGAAGGTGTTCTTGCCTTTACAGAACGCCGTCGCCCTAAATTTGGCCAAAAGTAAGACTGTTTTGTAATAAGATGTGCTAAATCGTCTGTAAATTAGAACTACATACTCATATCATTAGAACCGATGTAGCTCAGATAGTGTGTTACATCGGTTTTTCCTTTTCATACATTGACAAAACGTATATAATAGAACTATTAAGATAGTTTTAGGAGGTCCATATTTTATGGCTCAAGATACAATTAAATGTTATGATACTCCTAGTGATGTGGTCGCTGCATTGGCGGAGGATTTTATTGCTTTCACCAATGAAGAAATCAGCCGCACCGAAACATGCATTGTAGGTATCACTGGAGGCACAGTCATCAATGGTTTGTTAGAGACATTGAACTCTGCTGAGTACATTGAGCGTGTTAACTGGGAACGGATATTTTTTGTCTGGACTGATGAGCGATTTTTGCCTCAGTCTCATGAAGATAATTATTTCAACCGTGTAAAACCATATCTGCTTTGTAAGGCGAAGGGGGCGGCCCATTTCTTTCCTATTAACACCAATTCGAAAACTGTTATAGAGGCAGCTGACGAGTATGAGAAAGAAATAGGCAATGTTCTTAAAGCTTGTAAAAAATCTGGCCTGGATTTAGCTATTCTAGATCTTGGAGAAGATGGCCATACAGCAGGTCTATTTGCGGGTTCTCATGCGTTGCGAGTGGCGGATCGAAATGTTGTAGCAGTTGAGGATGGTAAGGTGTGGGAGCGCATTTCCATGACCTTCTCGTTTTTGGCGAAAACAGATGTCCTTTGGTTTACTGTAACTGGTGAAAGCAAACGGACAGCCCTTACAAAGGTCTTGTACCAACGTGAGGATTATGAAGATACATCATGGGATAAACGTATCGGTCGTGTATTGCCGGGTGCAGTGCTTTCACAAGAACCTATGACATGGTATGTGGACAAAGATGCGTATAATGATGTACACTGATGGATGTAGTATTAAGTAAATATAAAGGAGATACAAATGGGGTCTATAGGAACACCTGAATTAATAGTTATTTTAGTGATTGCTCTAGTTATCTTCGGACCTGGTAAATTACCTGAAGTGGGTAAAGCGATTGGTAAGGGAATCAACGAATTTAAAGATGCTCTTTCCGGCCCAAAGAAAGCTGTCGATGAAACAAAGGAAGCCGTTAAATCTGCTACCACTATCGATGTGACAGCTGGGGCTAAAAATGATGAAAAACATAAGGAAGCTAATGATTAGGAGGTATTATTATGTGCAAAGATTGCGGTTGTGGTGAAGATAATGGCGTTGTAACAAAGGTATTCACTGTACCTGGTATGATGTGTAATAATTGTAAGGAAACAGTAGAAGGTGCTACATTAGGCCTAGAAGGCGTACTTAGCTCCGAAGTTGATTTGCCAAATAAAACGGCTACTGTATCTTTTGATCCAGCAAAGGTATCTGTTGAAACGATTACAACAGCTATTGAACGAACTGGATTTGATGTAGAGTCCGTGGTTGATGGTGTTCGTGAACATAGCCATGGTTTACTAGGTACGATTAAACGTCTCTTTAAATAATCGAATTCATAGAGCTGTATTGAAACATCGTTTCGATACAGCCCTTTTTGTATTGTGAGGTGATGAGATGATACGCAAGTTTGATTCGGAAAATTTTAAATGGGATGGCGTTGATACCTTGGTGTATAAACAAGATGGTAGTCCTTTTAAGGATGTAACACGACAAGTGCTATATGATGGGGCTTATGACATTCCCTGCCAATTCCGTTATTTTGAATGTTTGCCCGGGGGCTACTCTACGTTAGAGTATCATGAGCATACACATATGGTTATGATTGGCCGTGGTAAGGGGCAGCTTTTACTAGGTGATGAAATTTATGATGTAGCACAAGGGGACTTTATTGAAATCCCAGGTAATACAATTCATCAATTTAGAGCTAATAAGGGCGACTATATAGGATTTTTCTGCCTTGTTAATAAAGACCGAGATAAGGTTAAATTATTGACTGATGAACAAATGGAGACATTGCGTCAAAAACCTAAGATTAAGGAATTTTTGGAGGGACTATGAGTACATGGACACGAGCGGCCTTAACCGTTTTGATTGGCCTGATTATTTGGTTTTTGCCTCATACAGAGGCGATTAAGCCTGAAGGTTGGCATTTGTTGGCTATCTTTACGGCTACGATTGTTGGTTTTATTTTACGCCCTTGGCCGACGGGCATTATGGCACTCTTTGGCATTGTTGCTGCTGTGGCAACGAGCTCTATTACGCTGGTGCAAGCTTTGGGTGGCTATGCAGAGGCTAATGTGTGGCTTATCGTAGCAGCCGTATTCTTTTCTAGAGGTATTATTAATTCCGGCCTCGGTAAGCGCATTGCATACACATTAATTCGTGCCTTTGGTACAAGTTCTCTGAAATTAGCCTATGCCTTAGCTTGTACGGATTTGATTATCTCTCCAGCCACGCCATCTAATACGGCGCGTGGGGGCGGTATCATTTTTCCAATCGTCCAAAATATTTCCCTTGCCTTTGACTCTGAGCCTCATGGCAATACAGCACGTCGCATAGGGGCGTACTTGATGACGACGGCCCACACCATCAATACAATTACAGTAACAATCTTTTTAACTGCTTGTAGCGGTAACCTATTGATCACATCCTTAGGTGCAAAACTATTTGGTTATGATATTTCTTGGTGGGAATGGTTCCAAGCAGGTGTCATCCCTGGTGTGATTTGTATGATTTTGATGCCATGGTTTATCTATAAAATCTATCCGCCAGAAATCAAAGAAACACCAGAAGCGGCTGAGATGGCACAAAAGGAATTAAATGCACTTGGGCCAATTACGAAATCTGAAATTTCTGTGGCTATTATCTTTATCCTGTGTATTTTGCTTTGGGCTACGGCGATTTGGACAAAGTTACATCCTACAGTAGTTGCTATGATGGGTGTTCTTGCTTGTGTTGTAACTGGCTCCCTTACATGGGAAGACATATTAGGTGAACGCACCGGTTGGGATATCCTCATTTGGATGGGAACCCTCGTTGGTATGGCTGGCCTGCTTGGTAAACTTGGTGTAGTGGCTGTGTTTGCTAATTTTGTAAGTCAACATCTCGTAGGTATCGATTGGTTCTGGGCATCTTTTATCATCTCTGCAACCTTCGTATACTCTCAATACTTCTTTGCTAGTGGTACGGCGCGTATTACCGCATTATTCTCCGCCTTTGCAGCCATTTTGGTTGCCATGGGTGCGCCGATTCCATTTACCATCTTGCTATTTGGTTTGATGAATAGCCCTGGCTGTACATTAACGCATTATAGCTCTGGTGTAACACCAATCTTCTTTGGTGCAGGCTATGTACCTCAAGGCACATGGTGGCGCGTAGGTCTTGCTATTTCTGTAGTAAGTTTTATGATTCACTTCTGGGCTGGTACATTTGGTATGTGGCTGTTCGGTATTTTATAATATATAAATCCCTCGCTACGGCGGGGGATTTTTGTATATCCAATATTGGTGCATAAACATATATGGATATAGCTATTGGGTATGGTGAACTTCATAAAAAAAATATAATAAATCTATAGAATATTTATTGCATGACACTATAGAACGTGTTATTATAGGTTTATCGTTACAGATTATTTTAGGAGGAAACATGTTCGGTTTAGTCATTAGCTTGTTGATTATCGCGCTGGTCGTGATTATTAAAAACATTCGAATTATGAACAACAACTTAACACGTTTTTGTCTTAAAAGTTCCGCGAATGGTTTAATATACAATCAATAAGATTTGACTATAGTGTTTCTTATTTGTATGTATTCCATGGGGTACATAGGTTTTTATGTATGTATTTAGGAATTCTGTAAACAAAAGGAATATCATTTGTAAACTTTTAAGACGGTTCTTTGGAATCGTCTTTTTTTATTCATTGTGAAAGCCGTCCAAGTGGATACTTTCAAAAAAGTGAGGAGAATATCATGAGTTGTAGAAGTGACAATTTAAAAACAGGCGTAGCACGTGCACCACACAGATCTTTATTAAAAGCACTCGGTTTTGTAGACGAAGAATTAGGTAGACCGGTCATTGGTATTGCCAATTCCTTCAATGAAATCATTCCTGGTCATGTGGGCTTGAAAAATATTGTACAAGCCGTAAAAGACGGTATCCGCAACGCAGGTGGTGTGCCAATCGAGTTCAATACAATTGGTATTTGTGACGGCTTGGCGATGAACCACATCGGTATGAAATACTCCTTGGTAACTCGTAATATCATCGCTGATTCCATCGAAGCAACAGCTATGGCAACACCATTTGATGCTATGGTATTCATTCCAAACTGCGATAAAGTAGTACCTGGTATGTTGATAGCTGCAGCTCGTCTAAACATTCCATCCGTATTCGTATCCGGTGGTGCTATGCTTGCAGGCGTACACAATGGCAAAAAAATCGGTTTGTCTGATGTATTCGAAGCAGTAGGTAAACATCAAACTGGTGAAATGGGTGATGCTGAGTTAGCTGAAATCGAAAATACCGCATGTCCTACATGTGGTTCTTGCTCTGGTATGTACACAGCTAATACAATGAACTGCTTAACAGAAGCTCTTGGTATGGGCCTTCCTGGTAATGGTACAATTCCAGCAGTATACTCTGAACGTTTACGTCTTGCTAAATTAGCAGGTATGCAAGCAGTAGAGGTATTGAAAGCAAACCTTCGTCCTAAAGACATTATGACACGCGAAGCCTTTGAAAATGCAGTAGCTCTAGATATGGCTTTGGGTGGTTCCTCTAATACAGCACTTCATTTGCCAGCTATCGCTCACGAAGCAGGTGTACCATTGTCCTTGGACGACTTTGATCGCATTGCACAAAACACACCTCAATTGTCCAAACTTTCTCCATCTGGTAAATACTTCATCGAAGACTTATATGCTGCAGGCGGCGTATCTGCTGTGTTGAAACGTTTAGCAGAAAATGGTCGTTTGCATACAGATTGCAAAACTGTAGCTCTTAAAACACAAGGTGAAATTGCAACAGCAGCTCATGTTGTGGATGAAGATGTTATCCATCCATGGAATAATCCTGTTCATGAAACAGGTGGTATTGCCGTTCTTAAAGGTAACCTTGCTGTAGACGGTTCCGTTGTAAAAGCAGGTGCCGTAGATGATGATATGCTCGTTCACTCTGGCCCAGCAAAGGTATTCAACAGCGAAGAAGAAGCTGTTGAAGCTATTACAGGCGGTAAAATCGTAAAAGGTGATGTGGTAGTTATCCGCTACGAAGGCCCTAAAGGTGGTCCTGGTATGCGTGAAATGTTGACACCAACATCTATGATCGCAGGTATGGGTCTTGATAAAGACGTAGCATTGTTGACTGACGGTCGTTTCTCTGGTGCTACTCGTGGTGCATCCATTGGTCACGTATCTCCAGAAGCAGCAGCTGGTGGTACAATCGCCGTTGTTGAAGATGGTGATATCATCAACATCGATATTCCAAACGGCAAATTGGAATTAGCTGTATCTGACGATGAAATCGCTCGCCGTAAAGCAGCATTGAAACCATTCAAATCCAATGTAACTGGATACCTTAAAAAATACGCCCTTCACGTATCCTCTGCAGCACAAGGTGCTATTGAAGTATTTGAAGACTAATCTTAATAGTAATATATTTTATACCAATCTTTAATAAAGGAGTATTAATGCGTAAGTTATATGATTTTATGGAGGCTCGCGAACGGTTAACCACGATTACCGTGAAAACTAAATTGCTTCATAGTGATGTGTTTTCAGACGAGTGTGGCAATGATGTATATATCAAGCCAGAAAACTTGCAAATAACAGGCTCCTTTAAGGTGCGTGGAGCATACAATAAAATTGCAAAATTGACAGAAGAGGAAAAGGCCCGCGGTGTTATTGCCGCATCTGCAGGAAACCACGCACAAGGTGTAGCACTTGCAGCTAAACGCCTCGGCATTAAAGCCACAATCGTCATGCCAAAACATACACCTCTCATAAAGGTGAATGCTACAAAACAATATGGGGCTGAGGTTGTACTACATGGTGAGATTTATGATGAAGCTTACCAAAAGGCGATGGAGCTCCAACAAGAAAACGGCTATGTGTTTGTTCATCCTTTCGATGATGAAGATGTCATCGAAGGGCAAGGTACAATTGCTCTTGAAGTATTAGCAGAACTACCTGATGCGGATGTATTACTGGTACCTGTTGGGGGCGGCGGCATTGTATCTGGCATTGCAGCGGCTGCTAAATTAAAAAATCCTCGCATCAAAGTTATTGGTGTAGAACCAGAAGGGGCAGCCAGTGCTTTGGCAGCATTAAAGGCCGATCATCCTGTACCACTCGACGAAGTGGCTACCATTGCTGATGGTACGGCGGTACGTCAAATTGGTGAAACTACACTTGAATATATTAAGAAATACGTAGATGAAATAATTACAGTTTCAGACTACGAATTGATGGAAGCATTCTTGTTGCTCGTTGAAAAACATAAATTAGTAGCAGAAAATTCAGGTATCTTACCATTAGCAGGGCTTAAAAAGCTAGACTGCCGAGATAAAAAGGTGGTAGCTATTGTCAGCGGTGGTAATATCGACGTACTTACCATTTCCTCTATGATTAATAAAGGTCTCGTAGTCCGTGGTCGGATCTTCACCTTCTCTGTAAATCTTCCGGATAAACCAGGTCAATTGGTTGCGGTATCTCAAATGCTTGCTGAGGCGGATGCAAATGTAATTAAGCTCGATCATAATCAGTTTAAAAACCTTGACCGTTTCCATGAAGTGGAATTACAAGTAACGGTTGAAACCAATGGGGAAGAGCACATCCAAAGCATTATTGATACTTTTAAAAATAATGGTTACATTATTCAACGTTTAAATTCCAGCGAGATTCTATCAGAATAGCTGGTTGAAAGGGTTCCTATGAGCGCAGAAACAATCAATGGGGCACGCATTGTCCTAGAAACATTGCATCGCCTTGGTGTAACTGATATGTTCGGCTATCCAGGTGGCGCAGTCATTCCAATTTATGATGAAATTTATAGCTTCCCTGAAATTAAACACTATTTCGTACGTCATGAACAAGGTGCAGCCCATGCAGCAGATGGTTATGCACGCGTATCCGGTCGTGTAGGCGTATGCCTTGCTACGTCTGGACCTGGTGCAACAAACCTTGTAACAGGCATTATGACGGCTTATATGGACTCAGTGCCGATGGTAGCTATTACTGGACAGGTAGGTCGTCCGTTTATCGGTAAGGATTCCTTCCAAGAGGCGGATATCCAAGGTATTACAATGCCGATTACTAAGCATAACTATCTAGTTCAAGATATTCACGATTTGCCTCGCATTATCAAGGAAGCGTACTTCATCGCTGGTACAGGTCGTCCTGGCCCTGTATTAATCGATATTCCAAAGGATATTCAAACAGAAAAAATATCTATGGCGGAATACAATAAATTATACGAGGTACCTATTCATCTTGAAGGGTATGATCCAACATACAAAGGCCATCAAGGGCAAATTAAAAAAGCGGCAACCCTTATCAAGAATGCAAAGCGTCCACTTATCATTGCTGGTGCTGGCGTATTGAAATCAGGCGCTATGGATGAACTTAAGGAGTTAGCTGAAAAGGCTCAAATTCCTGTGACTAATACGCTGGTTGGTCTTGGTGGTTTCCCTGGAGACCACGAATTAGCACTTGGCATGGTAGGGATGCATGGATCTGTAGCGGCTAATAACTGTACAGAGGAGGCCGACCTTGTTATAGCGGCAGGCATTCGATTCCATGACCGCATTACAGGTCATCCTGATTTCTTCTGTAAAAAAGCAAAGATCATTCATATCGATATCGACCCAGCTGAAATCGATAAGAATGTTACTATCAACGTACCTATTGTAGGTGATTTAAAACGAGTATTAACCGAACTTAATGCATTAGTTGAACCTGTTACTCATGAGACGTGGATTGAACAAATCCGCGAGTGGCAAAAGGAATATCCTATGGTGGTTCCTGAGTCTACAAATGGTGAGTTACATGCACAATATGTATTATCTGAGCTTAATAAAATCGCTAATGATGATGCCATCATTGTAACTGATGTTGGGCAACATCAAATGTGGTCAGCTCAATTCTTAACTCATAAAAAGCCACATACTATTGTTACCTCTGGTGGCGCTGGTACAATGGGCTATGGCTTGCCAGCGGCTATTGGTGCACAAGTAGGGGCACCTGAGAAACAAGTTATCCTCGTAGTTGGTGATGGCGGTTTCCAAATGACTTGTGAAGAGCTCATGATGGTTCGCCAGTACAATTTACCAATTAAAATTGTGATCATCAATAATGGATATCTTGGCATGGTTCGTCAATGGCAACAAATCTTTAATGATCGTCGCTATTCCTATGTAGATTTGGAAATAAGTCCAAACTTCTTGAAATTAGCTGATGCATTTGATTTGAAAGCAGCTCGTCTCGATACGGTAGAAGCTTTCAATAAAGATTTCCAATCTTATATTACCTCTGACGAAAGCATCGTCTTGGATTGTCGTGTTGAACGAGAAGACAATGTATTGCCGATGATTCCAGCAGGTGGCACTGTAAGCGGTATGATGGGTAAGAAAGGGGTGCTATAAATGGCTAAAGAACATCAAGTCTTAATCATTGCAAAAAATGCGCCAGGTATTGGTACACGTATTTTGGCACTCTTTAACCGCCGTGGTTTTAACGTTACAAAAATGACCTCTGGTATTACAAATCAGCCAGGTTATGCGCGTATTACCATTACTGTTGAAGCGGATGACCGCATCCTCGATCAAGTGCAAAAACAAATCTACAAGCTAATCGATGTTGTTAAGGTTAAAGTTTTTGACGATCATGATGTAGTCTGCCGTGAATTAATGCTTATCAAGGTGAAAGCAACAGCTACAACACGATCTCAAATTGTTCAAATTGCCGACGTATATCGCGGTAATGTACTAGACATTTCTCCTACGTCTATGATTATTGAGGTTATCGGCAGCGTAGAAAAATTACGCGGTTTCATCCAAATTATGGAAACCTATGGTATTCTTGAAATTGCCAAAACAGGTATCACTGCTATGAGCCGTGGAGAAAAAATGTAGGAGATGATAGTGTGGAGAATGAATTGCTCCATTATGAGAATATCTGCTTTCGACGCGATGGCAGACATATCTTAGATAATGTAAATTGGCATATAGAAAAAGGTGAAAACTGGGCTCTTTTAGGGCTTAATGGGGCTGGTAAATCGACGCTTCTCAGCATGATTCCAGCCTACCAAATTCCAACGACAGGCACCTTGCGTGTCTTCGGTCATGAATTTGGGAAATACGCATGGCCTAAGATTAAATCGAGATTAGGTTTTGTCAGCTCTGCTCTTGGGCAATTTCAATCTACCTTGGATAAACAAGTCGTCGAGGACGTGGTTATATCCGGTGCTTTTAGTAGTATCGGTATATACCAAGATGTATCACCAGAGGTGCGAGAGCGGGGGATGCAATTATTTTATGAGTTTGGCCTAGGTCACTTAGAAGGTCATTGCTTTTATACATTGTCTGCTGGTGAACAGCGACGTGTATTGTTGGCGAGATCCATTATGGCGAATCCAGATTTACTGATCTTAGATGAGCCTTGCTCTGGTCTAGACCTGCCGGCGCGTGAAAGGTTTTTACGTACCGTATCTACGCTAGTAGAGGAGCAGAAGACACCAATTATTTATGTGTCACATCAAATTGAAGAGATACTACCAGCCATTACACATGTAGCTATTTTGCGAGAGGGCAAGATGGTACATGCGGGGTTGAAACATACAGTATTAACCGATGAGAATCTATCTGATGTATTTGGAATTCCCGTGCAGGTTGTATGGAAGGATGATCGCCCTTGGGTGATTGTGCGGTAGTTATCAATTTTATTTATCAGAGGTCAAGAATTTGGCTTGCTGATACTAAATTAATGTACGCCACATCTTGCAAATTTTTGTTAGATTGTGTACAATATAAATAGTCTATATTCTATTGAATATGTTTGGAGGTTGTCTAATATGGCAGGTAAAATTTTAGGTACAACAGTTTACTATGATGAAGATTGTAATTTAAGTAAATTGGAAGGCAAAAAAATTACAGTTTTAGGTTACGGTTCCCAAGGTCATGCTCATGCATTGAACTTGAAAGAAAACGGTTTTGACGTAACTATCGGTCTTCGCGCTGGTTCCAAAAGCTGGGCAGTAGCTGAAGAGGCAGGTCTTCCTGTAAAAGAAACTGCAGAAGCAGTTAAAGGCGCTGACATCGTTATGGTATTGATTCCAGACGAATTACAAGCAGACGTTTATGCAAAAGATATCGCTCCTAACTTGAAACAAGGTGCATACTTAGCATTCGCTCACGGCTTCAACATTCACTTCGGTAAAATCGTTCCTCGCGAAGATATCAACGTATTCATGGTAGCACCTAAAGGTCCTGGCCACTTAGTACGTCGTACATACCAAGAAGGCTCCGGCGTTCCTTGCTTGTACGCAGTAGAAAAAGACCCATCTGGCGATACTGAAGAAGTAGCATTAGCTTGGACCTCTGGTATCGGTGGTGGCCGTGCAGGTATCTTGGAAACTAACTTCAAATCCGAAACAGAAACTGACTTGTTCGGTGAACAAGCTGTATTGTGCGGTGGTTTGACTGCATTGATTCAAACTGGTTTCGAAGTATTAACAGAAGCTGGTTATGAACCTGTAAACGCTTACTTCGAATGCTTGCATGAAATGAAATTGATCGTAGACCTTATCTACGAAGGTGGTTTCCAAAAAATGCGTAACTCCATTTCTAACACAGCAGAATATGGTGATTACTATGCAGGCCCTCGCGTAATTACTCCAGAAACTAAAGAAGCTATGAAACAAATCTTGGCTGACATTCAATCTGGTAAATTCGCTGATGAATTCTTGGCTGATTCCAAAAATGGTCAAAAATTCCTTAAAGAACATCGCGAAGCAGCAGCTGTTCATCCAATCGAACCAGTTGGTGCAGAACTTCGCAACTTGATGAGCTGGTTGAAATAAGAGATTGCATTAGTAATTTCTTAATAAGCATAGGCTTACTGAAAGCGACCCCATTTGGGGTCGCTTTTTTATTGTACGCCGAATAGGCATGACTAAACCCCCAGTTAAACTGGGGGTCGGTAAAAAATTCTTAGAGAAAAGGAAAGAACCTCCTAGTGGTAAAATGAAGTTGGTCTGGCAACCACAACATTTCAACATAGGAGGTTCAATGTCAATGAATGACGTAAAAAGCTTATCACATAGTAAATGGAGATGTAAATATCATATTGTTTTTGCACCAAAGTATAGAAGGCAAATAATTTATGGACGGATAAAAGCTGATGTAGGTAAAATTTTAAGAGATTTATGTAATAGAAAAAATGTAGAGATTATAGAGGCAGAATGCTGTCCGGATCATATTCATATGTTAGTAACTATTCCACCACATTTAAGTGTATCAAGTTTTATGGGATATTTAAAAAGCAAAAGTAGCCTCATGATATTCGATAAACACGCAAATTTAAAATATAAGTATGGAAATAGACATTTCTGGTGTAGAGGATATTATGTGGATACAGTGGGAAGATACGAAGGAGCGATAAAAGAGTATATTCGC
>NZ_ALKL01000009.1:0-79446 GCF_000286635.1 Veillonella sp. ACP1
TACAGCATCATTAGCGATTGCCTTAACATCACCAATGTTAGCAACATTACCATCATCTGTACTGCTGTTAGATACACGACCAGTGCCTACATTGGTAATCGTCTTACCACCTGCATTAATGCCACTAGTACCATCTATAGAGATACCACCTACGGTTACTTTATTAGTTGTGATACCAGTGGATCCGATAGTTGTATTGGTACCAATCGTTGCTGTATCAAATGTTACATTTTTAGCAGTAGCAATACTGAAGGTCTTACCAGTTTGAGTAATCTTAATATTGTCGCCATCATTAAATGCTACTGTTTCGCCACCTTTTACTTCTTGTTCAGGTTCGCTATTAGCTTTTACTTTGAAGGTTGCCGCATCTTTTGCTGCTGTTTTAATCGCTTGTTCATTAACCGTTAAGGTAATGTCATTGCCAGATGCTGCTGTTGAAATATATTTATTATCACCTTTTACAGATAATGTATCATTTTTAAGGTTTACTGCTGAGTTTGCTGCAGTTGTGTCACCACCAATTTTAAGGTTTTGGTTACTTGTAACATTGTTTACAGCATTTGAAACAGTTGTATTAACGATATTGGCTACATTGTCAGTTGTTGCCACACCATTGGTTGTGGATTTGGCTGTACCATCTGCATTACTACCAAAGACACCTTGTTTAACAGAAACAGTTACTGTATCACCAGCAGCAGATGTAGAAATAAAATTGCTATCCCCAGCAATCTTAAAGGATAAGCCACCAGATTGATTAAGTGCTTGACCTGTTGTGGAGGTTGAATCTGCTGTTAATTTAAATTTATTATCACCTAATGTAGATAAAGATTGTGTAGCTGCCGTAATTTTATTACCTAATGCTGTATTAGCAGTATTAATCGCTGCGGCTACATCTACAGCCTTTGCCACACCTGCAGTTGCAGTAGCTGATCCATCCGCAGCATTTGATGTTAATGTACCTTCCGCCACATTAACAGTAATCGTTTGACCAGTCAAAGACGCTGTCGCAGCACCTGTACCGGCTACCGTTAATTTTTGAGTTTTAAGATTAACAGAACTATCTGTACCACCTGCGGAAACATCAAGTTTTTGTGTGCCAGTAGCAGTATCTACAGCTTTTGTAATCGCTGTATTAACAGCCGTAGCCATATCATTAGCATCAACAACACCAGCAGTGCCTGTTAATGCACCAGTTGTCGGATTAGCTGCTATTGTACCTTTTGCTACATCAACTGTAATTGTTTGACCATTCACAGTTGCTTTTGCAACACCTGTACCAACAACTTTTAAACTTTGGTTCTTTAAGTTAACAGTACCACTATTCGTACCATCTGTAACTCCAAGACTTGTAGACAAATTAGATACAGCATCATTAGCGATTGCCTTAACATCACCAATGTTAGCAACATTACCATCATCTGTACTGCTGTTAGATACACGACCAGTGCCTACATTACTAATAGCCTTACCACCTGCATTAATACCATCAGTGCCATCAATAGAAATATTGCCTACTGTAACTTTATTAGTTGAAACCCCTGTAGAGCCGATAGTTGTATTAGTACCGATAGTAGCTGTATCAAATGTTACATTTTTAGCTGTAGCAATTTTAAAGGTCTTACCTGTTTGGGTAATCGCGATATTATCACCATTGTTGAAAGTAATTGTATCGCCACCCTTAACATCTTCTGCAGCAGTAGAATTAGCTTTCACCTTGAAAGATGATGCATCCTTAGCCGCATTCTTAATGGCTTGTTCATTGATAGTCAATGTTACATCATTACCATTCGCTACAGTTGTAAGATATGTAGGACTACCACTCTTAATGCCAAAATTAACATTAGCAGAAGATAAGGATTTAGCCGTTGTAGTACCTGTATCTCCACCAAGAGAAATCGTACGTGCTACAGCAGTAGCAGAATCAGTAATCGATTTCTGTGTCGCCGTGTTAAGATCAAAGGATACTTGACCATTTGTCCCTACTGTTGCCGTTGTAGTAGTACCATTTGTAAAGTTTAAACCATCAGATAGTTTAACTGAATTATTACCGGTACCATTAGCTTTGTATTTAATGGTTTGATCCGCATTAGCTTGATTGATAACATCTGCTACATTTTGAGCAACTGCTAAGCCATTAGCACCATTAACAGATACAGTACCAGACGTATTTTGCAAAGTACCTTGCGTTGTCTTAATTTCTAATTTCTTATTAGCAGCCGTAGTAGTAATAAAAGAATCAGTACCACCTTCAACCGCTAATTTACTCTTAGATAAATTAACGTCGCCACTACCAGAATTGCCTGTGAAAGCTAGGTTAACGCTCTTCAATTGTGCTACGTTAACTGCATCAGTATCGGCCTTACCAGCTGCAACACCTACAATTTGTCGTGTGCTAGTAGCAGCACCGTTAGCATCAGTTACACCAACTGATAGGGCTCCCAAGTTACTATTCAATGCTACACCAGTTAGACCAGAATACTTATCTGTACGGGCAATATTTTCTGTATTGGCATTATAACCAGCAACACCAGATGCTACATTAGCCTTAGAGCCAGCGCCGAGCGCAATAGCTTTTTCTACATTAGCTTGAGAGTCCGCACCAATTGCAACACCGCTTAACGCATTAGATTGAGATCTAAGACCTACTGCAATACTATCAGTGGCAGACGAATTAGCATTAAGACCGAGTGCCAACGCATTGTTTGCAGAGGAGGAGGCCCCAGCACCCAAAGCAATCGCATTTTCGCCATTAGTAGCTGCACCTGCGTTAGGACCATAAGCACTACCGATAGCAATGCTACTACCACCTTGAGCATTAGCACCCTTGCCTTGTGCAATACTGCCAATAGTATTAGCCACTGAGTCACGGCCAATAGCAATCGTATCTACACCAATAGCTTGACCACCCACAGCAGCAAACGCATAGGTTCCTTGAGCACGAGCATTATAACCAATAGCAGCAGCGGAATCAGCTGTAGCATTAGCAAGATGACCTACAGCAGTTGCATGACTTTGAGATGCTGTAGACTGATTACCTAATGCTGTAGAATATTGCCCGGAAGCAGTAGCTTGATTACCATAAGCAGATGCATACAATTCCGTAGCTTGTGCCCCCAATTCAGTACCATCAGTAGATCCACCGATTGCTACAGTTCCCTTACTCGATGCTAATGATTTCCAGCCCTGAGCAATGGAACCTTCTTTTGTAGCTTGTGCTTCAGTACCAATCGCTATAGACTTTGCAGCTGCTGTAGTAGCACCACTGATAGCAACAGAAGATTCCCCGTTTGCTTTTGAATTATACCCCACTGCAACTGCATTTTCTTTGGTAGCTTCTGTACTGTGACCTACAGAAATGGACATTAAACCACTTGCAACCCCCCCATTTGTTGCTAAGGTATAACTTGCAGTAGCATTAGAACCATTACCAATAGCAACCGCATCATACTGAGATGCTACCGTACTTTTACCAATTGCAATCGCTTGACTGTTAGATGCATTAGCACTGTCACCTAAAGCAACTGACGAACTACCAGTCGCTTGAGCCCCTGCACCAATAGCTGTACTATTACTATCTGTAGCGCCAGCCCCTTTACCTAATGCAGTTGCATTAGTTTGTGTAGCAGAAGCCTTCGGACCAATTGCTATGGAATCAGCTCCAGTAGCTCCATCATTATTTTCATTGCTACCAGTACCAGTTGCATTAGATTTTATGGACACATATTTTGTTCTTAACGCGTCTGCGACAGCATACAATTGAGAGCCATTGATTGCATCAGTACTAGTCGGAGATACTGCACCTGCTGCTACGTTCTTAATTTGACGTTCAGCTCCACTAGAACCAACAGAAACTTGCATTCCTGTACCTGTTACCGTTGGTGCCCCGCTCCAAGTTATTGTTTTACCACCAATAACAACGGAACCTTGACTTGTTGCATTTGTTGTTGTGGTAGAAGCACTACCAAGAGCTACTGCATTTTCTTTAGATGATGTTGCACCATAGCCAAGAGCAACTGAATTCTTCTCATTTGCTTGTGCACTAAAACCTAACGCCGTAGCTTGATCTTTTTTTGCTTTAGCATTTATACCAACAGCGACAGCACTAGTTCCTAGTGCTTCAGCACGGGCACCCAAAGCAGTAGATACCGCCCCAGTCGCTTTTGCAGTATTACCAATTGCTATACTGTCCGTAGTTTTTGCATTGGAATCAATACCAATTGCGATTGCATTTTGATCTTCGGCCTTGGATTCTTTACCAATAGAAATAGCAGACTCACTTGAAGCACTAGATTTATACCCTACAGCAACAGCATATTCCCCATTAGCTGTTGTATTAGTACCAAATGCCATTGAATAGTTTTGCCCCGCTTGTGCACCGGCACCAACAGAAACAGCATATGTTCCTGACGCGGACGCTACTCTAGAAGCATCTCCCGTTTTATATTGTTCAGCAGTCGTCCCCAAAACAAGCGCACCATAGCCCGAACCATTCGATCCCCATCCTAAAGTTACAGCATTTTGTGCACTTGTAGCATCTCTACCAATAGCAATGCCACCATTAGCAGTAACATTAGCCGCTTGACCAATAGCAATACCATCTTCATGATAACCGGATGCAGGAGTCCCTTTATTTCCCCAAATAACAATGCTACCAGATTTAGCATTATTATTTCCGAACTTTTCTGCATTAACTTGCGTGACATTCACACTCACTGCTAATGCTGCCAAAATACTAGCCACAACAATTTTCTTTTTTCCTGTTGTATTCTTAGCCAATTCAGATACTACAACATAACATTGTTTAGACTTAGACCAAATAACTTTAAAGATTTTATTCATTTTCGCTTCCTTTTCACTAACTAACCTCTCAACTACATGAAATATATTTTCAAAAACATAATGAAGTTTAGTTCTTTGTAGAGCAATAAAATCCATTAACTTCTAAAAAACTATGAATTTGATTTCATTATTCTATCATATTCCCCTCATATTTCTCAATTGTAAATTATACGGATTAAGAATATTTAATTCCTATTTCGAATTTTGTCTATTTCTATTTTTTGCTTGTATTCACTATGCTCTATATAAATTCTTTATGTATTTTAATTCATATTGTATGTATTTTCATCATATGTAGCATTTCTGCCATTCTCATTATCAATCCGTTATTGATTTCATACAACTTAAGCTATACCAAATCGGTTCATTTTATTCTCATTTTTTATAGAAGATTTTTGTTTAAGAAAATGTATCGATATATTTTTAAGTAATCCGATAAATTATTTAAAATTGATTTATACTTTATGTGCAAAAAAAGCCACTCCTTACTACAAGGAGTGGCTTTTATAAAATACATATACATACAAAATTATGTGTAAACTTATAAACCAGTCGTTTTTTACGTATTATATTGTTGTTTTCAGAGAGAATACAAATGTACTTTGTGCAGAAGCTAAGTTAATTTTGCTATGCAAATTTTGCATATATACCCTATACATCTCTTGTGCCTCTTCCACAGATACAATATCAAAGGTAATTCCATCCCCAATAGGCAACTGGCTAAGTCTAGGCAAATCAGCGGTAATAACGGTACCGATTTTCGTATAGCCCCCCGTTGTTTGTCGGTCCGCCATGAGGATAATTGGATTGCCATCAGATGGAACTTGAATCGATCCAAATACAGCGCCATCGGAGATGATATCGGCGCCATCGATGTGTTCAACAGGAGCTCCATCTAACCTAAAACCCATACGGTCGCATTGAATGGTTAATGTATAGAGTTCACTACTAAAATTGCGAATACCCGTTTCTGTAAAGTACTTAGCTTGCGAGCCCAGTACAACGCGCAGCGGTTCGTGGCATTCACGGCCGCCCCGATTAAATAGAACCGTATTAAATAAATGATTTGATTCTCTAGTATAGTCGCAGATGATAGTATCACGCATGCAATCCTTTAAACGCACTTCGTCGCCCGCCACTAAGGGACGTCCCTCAAATCCGCCAATATTCGCTTTTGTATGTGTCGCCACGCTGCCGTTGATTTCGGGCACATCAATACCTCCGGCGAAGGAAATATACATGCGCACCCCACATTGGCTAAAGCTGCCAGAGATGACATCACCGTCATGACAGACAAAAGGAATGTACCGCGGCACCTCTACATTATTAATGGTAGGCTGCATATCGGCACCTGTGAAAGCAACAATGCATGTACCTTTCACCTTGAGCGTAGGGCTGAGTACGGTACACTCCAAAGCCCCTACGGGCGTCGTATTCCCTACAAGGGCTTGTCCGATAGCATAGCTTTCACCATCCATAGGACCGGCCACGGGCATACCATATTGTTGAAATCCTACGCGCCCTCCGTCTTGCACGGTGGTCATCATACCAGGCGCAACCACCTCAAATGACGCATTCTTATATTCACTTACCTCCACGGAGGTCACCTACCTTTACATGATGTACAACGGGCTTAAAGGAAACACCCAATTTCTTAATACAGTGGAACGCACTTTCATCAATAGGAACATAGCGCACATAATCGCCCGCCTTGAGAAGAGCCGCCTCTTCACGGGATGCATCGTACATGGACAGAGGCGTGCGTCCTATAATTTGCCAGCCACCAGGGGAATCCGATGGATAGGTGCCGGTCTGCTCACCCGCGATGCCTACGGACCCTGCCGGAATATGTGTACGCGGCGAGGACAAACGAGGCGTAGCGATGCGCGGATCCATGCCACCTAAATAGGTAAAACCGGGGATAAAGCCCATCATGTACACGAGGTAGTCCGTGCCGCTATGAATGCTCACCACTTCGGCCTCTGTAAGGTGATTATGAGAGGCTACAAATCCAAGGTCTGGACCAAATTCACCACCATAGACGGTCGGTATCTCTACGACCGTCACTAGTTTACTTTCATCAGATTGGATAGGCTGCGTACAAATAGGTTCAAGAATGTGGCACAGCTCAGCATAGGTGTAGCACAGCGCATCATACTGAATGAGAAGCGCACAATAGGTAGGCACCATTTCAATAATCCCCTCTAAATGGAGGCTTTCAATACCCGCCACAGTCTGACGGATACGCTGATTAATCTTAGGGTCAATAACTTGACCAAATTCGATGGAGATAGCACTATCCCCAACCGGAGAAATTGTGGGATTCATACGTGCCCCCTAACCTAATAATTTCGCAATACCTTGCAAGGATGTAACGCCGATATAAGCAGTCACAAGCACGACAATCCAGCCAGTATAGAACAAAACAGGATTGTGCTTATAATCCCCTACAATATTCGTCTTACGCGTTGCCAATAGCATAACGGCTAAGGTAACAGGCAAAATCAAGCCGTTCACGGAGCCCGCCACGATTAACAGCGTAGCCGGTTTACCGATAAAGATAAGAATACATGTGGACACGAAAATGAATGCCATGATGGTCAATTTTTCATACCGTTCCACCACCTTGAACAAGGTTTTAAGGAAGGATACCGATGTATAGGCAGCGCCTACAACGGAGGTCAACGCAGCGCAGAAGAATACGATACCGAATAATTTATGACCGATTTCACCAGCACCAAGTAAGAACGCAGAACCTGCTGGGTCCTTTGGATCTAACGTAAAGCCCATGGATACTACGCCGAGTACGGCTAAGAATAACAATATACGAACAATGGCGTCTACGGACATGCCCATGAAGGCAGCACGACGCACATCTTTTAAATGTTCACGGCCAGTAATGCCCGCATCAATCAAGCGATGGCCACCGGAGAATGTAATGTACCCACCTACGGTACCGCCGATAAGGGTAATCGTAGCTAGCCAAGGGTAATTGGTTGGCACGATAGCATGGGTTGCGGCCTCTGCTACAGGAGGATTAGTAGAAAACGCTACATAACCGATGAGTACAAGCATCACTGTGCCCAACACTTTCGCCGTATTATCGAGAACGCCTCCCATTTTAGGGGATGCAAATAATAAAATCCCCAAAATACCACTGATGGCCGCTGCCGTCGTCGTATCGATACCGAATACGATGTTAAGGCCCATGGACGCGCCCCCAATGTTACCGATATTGAACGCAAGGCCTCCAAGGGAAATCAAGAATGCTACGAAGTAACCAAGGCCGGGCAATACCTTATTCGCAATATCTTGGCCCCGCATTTGGGATATGCCGATGATGGTCCACACATTGAGCTGTGCAATGATGGAGAAAATAACAGACACCACAATGGCGAAAGCAAAATCCGCCTGTAACTGTCCTGTAAATGCCGCCGTTTGTAACATAAATCCTGGCCCAATGGACGACGTGGCCATCAAAAATGCTGCCCCTAAGAGGACAGATAAACTCGCTTTACCTGTGATCGGTTTCATACTGACTCCTTTTATCTATTCTGATTCTATCTATTCTGATTCTATCTATTCTTATACAATCGATTGTAATCTATCGATTCTGAAAATTCGCTACCACGACACCTGCCTTAGTGAGGCCTTCACGAATATACTTTGTGAAAGCTATCGCTTTTGGATTATCACCATGAACGCATACGGAATCGGCTACAATATCGATTGTTTTGCCCGTATTCGTTACGACCTTGCCTTCTTGCACCATCATGAGCACTCGTTCCAAGGCCTCTTGCGGGTCTTTTATGAAAGCCCCCTCTTCCGTACGGGGTACCAATGTGCCTTCCTCTGTATAACCACGGTCTGCAAAGACCTCTTGTATCACTGGGATACCTCGTCGCTCCGCCTCTTTGGCTATATAACTACCACTGAGCACCATGGCACGGACCTTGGGATTGACCGCTTGCAATCCATCTAGCACTGCATCAGCTAATTCCGGCGTTACACACGCCATGTTATAAAAAGCACCATGCAATTTCATGTGCTGTAACTCTACATTGTATTGATTGCAAAATCCTTGCAACGCACCGAGTTGGTAGATCATATAGGCCCGTGCCTCATCAGGGCTGACCGCCATCTTGCGGCGTCCAAAGCCCATTAAATCGGGATATCCCGGATGAGCCCCTACGGCTACGCCCTTCTCCTTGCACATCTTAACGGTGGCCTCCATGATGAGAGGATCGCCTGCATGCCAGCCACAAGCCACATTGGCACTAGTGACGTGATTTAACACCTCACTATCCATGCCCAATGTATAATTGCCAAAGCTTTCACCTAAATCGCTATTTAAATCTATATAATGTGACATCACTATGCTCCTCTCGCTCTTCATCTTTCTTATATGCTTGCTTTTCCTTATATTCTAATTTCCCTTATATTCTTCATCTTTTCTTTTAATTCTATAGAATATAGTAACATGATTATACAAAATATATTGATACCTTATCAATGATTTTTGTCATGTATACAAAATTCATATAATAACGCAAAAAAGCACTCGACGTAATGTCGAGTGCTTTCACAATCAATAGGACTATTGTTATTTGTGTGTATATGGAGAGAGTTGTAAGGGATTCAATGAAAGGGTCAATAGCCTACCGATTATTTATTGTCCTTGGATGCAGCATCATCAGCTTGTTTGCTGTCATCTGCAGATTTGTCATCACCGGATTTAGCATCAGATGTATTAGCAGCATCTTTGTCGCTAATTACAATGTGACCATCTACAACATCAGCCAACAAGTGTTTCGCATCGATGTGATCCAAGTAGTAATCAGTTACATTGTCGCGAATTTCGGATTCGATGACACGACGTAATGGACGAGCGCCCATTGTTTTGTCATAACCTTGTTCCATCAACAAATCTTTAGCTGCGTCAGTTACATCTAAGGTAATTTGTTTTTTAGCCAAAGTTTTGTTAACTTGGTCGAGCATCAAATCAACGATTTTCTTCAAATCTTCTTTGCTTAATTGATTGAATTCGATAACAGCATTGAAACGATTCAAGAATTCAGGACGGAAGAATGGAGCAATGCGGTCCATTACATCGACTTTGTTTTCATCATCATTGTCGCTGCCATAACCGAAACCTGCATTGGATGTAGCGATAATAACAGTATTCTTGAAGTTTACTGTGTTACCTTGACCATCTGTTAAGCGACCATCGTCCAATACTTGAAGAAGTAATGTAATAACTTGAGGGTCTGCTTTTTCGATTTCATCGAACAATACGATGGAATATGGATTACGACGAACGCGTTCAGTCAATGTGTTGGAGTTATCTTCGTAACCAACGTAACCAGCTGTAGCACCAATCAATTTGGAAACTGCTGTGCGATCACTGTATTCGGACATATCCAAGCGGATGATAGCGTCCTTGTTACCGAACATATCAAGTGCTAATTGTTTAGCCAATTCTGTTTTACCAACACCAGTAGGACCTACGAATAAGAAGCTACCGATTGGACGGTTACCTTCGTCAAATCCTGCACGGTTACGACGGATAGCTTTAGAAACAGCTTCTACCGCTTTATCTTGACCGATGACATGAGCTTGTAAACGAGATTTCATATCTTTCAAACGTTCAATATCGGATGCACCCATTTGAGAAACAGGGATACCGGTCATACGTTCTACCGCTTCGGCTACATCGTTAACATTAGCCACAACCTTTTGGTTATCAGTATGCTTGTCGATTTCTTCTTGTAATTTTTGAATACGCATCTTTTCGTTAATAGCGGATTCGTAATCTTCTTTTTGAGCAAACTCTTCTTGTTTTGCTTTAGCATCTGCAATATCTGCTTCTAATGTTTTAATATCAGTTACAGGATGTTGAGATGCCAAGTGAGCTGCTGTTACATCGATCAAGTCGATAGCTTTATCTGGCAAGCTACGTTGAGGAATGTATTGTACGGAATAATCTACAGCGGCTTTCAAAACGGCATCTGGCAATTCAATGTTATGATGCGCTTCGTATAATGGACGAATGCCTTGTAGAATTTTGAAAGTATCTTCTGCAGATGGGGCATTGACTTTTACTTCATTGAAACGACGCGCAAGTGCTGCATTTTTCATGATTGTGTTACGATATTCATCTTGTGTAGTAGCACCGATAACAGTCATTTCACCACGGGACAAAGCAGGTTTCAAGATATCTGCTAAGCCTTTAGAGCCTTGACCATCACCTGTGGAACCAGCACCCAAGATTTGATGGATTTCGTCAAAGAACAAGATGATATTACCAGCCGCCTTAACCTCTTTAATAAGGTTTTGGATATTTTCTTCAAAGGAACCACGGTATTGAGTACCAGCTTCCAAACCGGAAATATCGATGGAAATGATTTCTTTATTTTTAATCGCTGCTGGAACATCGCCATTTACAATGGCTTGTGCCAAGCCTTCTACTACAGCTGTTTTACCAACACCAGCATCGCCGACTAGAACTGGATTGTTTTTTGTACGACGTGCTAAGATTTCAGCAGTTTCTTGAATTTCTTTGTTACGACCGATAACAGGATCAAGCTTACCGTTACGAGCTTCGTCTGTTAAGTTCGTACCTAAACGAGCAAGGATACCATCCTTTTTCATTTTGCCTTGTTGAGCTGCAGCTTGTGCTGCTTGGATTTCTTCATTAGTAGGCAAATGACCTGTTTGGCGATAATAAGCAAACTCTTCAGGAGTTACTTCACGACCATTAATTTTATAACGACGGTTTTCTGTAGAATAACCTCCCATATTACTCATCAATTGATTGAATAAATCATTCATGCTACCAAATTCGCTACCAAAGTTATTGAAATTGTTGTTCATATAAATTACCTCACTTTTTTACTACAAGTATATCTATTTGACCTTTTAAGTCTCTTTAATTTCTTGCTTTATTTCTAGGTTTCTTTAACCTTATGTCATTATAATAATCTTATTAAGTCAAAAAGTCAATAGGTCAAAGTAAAGATTTTTGACTTTTTCTGACTTTTATTTTGACAAATATAATTTTATTGATAAAAACACAGATAAATACTAGGTTTATAGGAGGTTCCCTATTTATATTTTTTTGCTTGTTTTATCAAATTTCTATTGTTTGTATTGATTTATTCCCTATATAATAGAAATAAAAGTCAAATATATAGTAAATATAAAAGTCAAAAATACAGTAAAGGAATTTAATTTATGATGACAAAAGATCAGAAAAATACCGATTGCAAAACAAACCACAAACCCTCTATCATAACTAGTGATACTAATAAAGATCTAAAAAAGCAGATAAAAGACATCTCGCAACAAGTATTAAAGCGTAATTATGAACTCTATAAAGCATTGGAGAACAAATGAATACAGCTAATATCCAATTCACCTTACAAGATATCTATGAACTCCACGCCCAATTAGAAAGTGCATTTGTCCTTTCACCAGGCGTACGCGATGAAAACCTATTAGCATCAGCCGTCTATACCCCCTTTCAAACCTTTATGGAAAAAGATCTATACCCATCCATCTACGACAAAGCGGCACAATTATGTTATGGCTTAGCCAACAATCATCCTTTTACGGATGGAAACAAACGAACAGCATTGCATAGCATGTATGTATATTTAATTATTAATGGATTCGATATTACGGCAACACAACAAGACGTAGAAAACATGATTATCGATATCGCCGCAGGTAATATGACAAATACAGAACTGGTGCAATGGTTACAGAAGAATACCGTAGAGATAGATACGAATTTATAATTTGACAGAGATACATAGGGTTCTATAAATTAGAACAGGCCTGTTTTATTTCTAACAAGACCTATACATAGGGCCCTTCAAATTAGTACACGCCTGTTCTATTTCTAACAAGGCACATATATAGGGTCCTTCAAATTAGTACACGCCTGTTCTATTTCTATCAAGGCACATACATAGGGGCCTACACATTAGTACACGCCTGTTCTATTTCTATCAAGGCACATACATAGGGGCCTACGAATTAGTACATGCCTGTTCTATTTCTATCAAGGCACATACATAGGGGCCTACAAATTAGTACACGCCTGTTCTATTTCTAACGAGGCCTATACATAGGGCCCTTCAAATTAGTACAGGCCTGTTCTATTTCCATAACAGTATATATAGCTCTAACTCTTTTATATACAAAAAGGTGAATGGATTTTTCCATTCACCTTTTTTAAAAGTATGTAATTTAATGCTAATCATAAATATTTCAAAAAATTCTCTATATCAGGATTAAGAGGACTCTCGAAGTCATTTAAAATTGTTCTAATCTATTCCTCAGATTTAACTTGTAAAAGTAAATCCAGATTAACAACTTTAAATCCTATCATATAAAAATCTTATCTATTTCTTCTTTCGTAGCCAAGGAATAAGATCTAGAAAATTCAACAGGAACACTTTTTTGCTTTTGCGCACTCTCTAACGCATGTAAAAGCTTGCTACAATCTTTTTTATTTTTGATAGTAACATTTTTTAAAAAACTTTTTGTAGCCATGTACACACCGCCTCCTCCTATAATTCACTTTTATTATATGTTCAACTACTCTAATTAACAATATATTTTACAAGAATTAAATAAAAAAGCGAAGTCAATTTAGACTCCGCTTATTTCTTTGGTGATCCAGGAGGGATTCGAACCCCCGACCCACGGCTTAGAAGGCCGTTGCTCTATCCAACTGAGCTACTGAACCATGTGGATTACCTTTATATGTAATTATCTATTATAGTATAAATTATGTGGCATGTATCGTCAACTAATGACGTCATTTTTCGTTCACCCTAAAAAAGGCAAAAAAAAATGGAGCGGGTGAAGGGAATCGAACCCTCGCGACCAGCTTGGAAGGCTGGGGCTCTACCATTGAGCTACACCCGCAAAATAAAAAATGGTCGGAGCAGCAGGATTCGAACCTGCGACCCCCTGGTCCCAAGCCAGGTGCGCTACCAAACTGCGCTATGCCCCGTCATTAATTACTTGCTAATTATAGCAAACCCGGTAGTTGATGTCAACCACTACTTTTGCTGAGTTTTACTCAATTGTGAGTACCTCTCTGCAACGAAAATTATTATATCATTGGACCACTATTCTGACAAGTATTTTTTTATAAATTCATTAAAAATTTAGGATTATCTATTCCCAAAATTATTTTCATAATTTCTAAATCAAAAGCACATAGTATCACCCCCTCTTTCCCTCTTTAAAAAAATTTCTTTTATAATCCCATACAATCAATAATCTGTTCAAATACATCTAATGTTTTATCAAAAGTAATTTCTACAGCGTAAGGTGAACGTTTTTGATATCTTAGCCACGATGAATGTAAATCATCATCATTTCTTAACATCATAAGAACATCCTCAAATGTTTCCTTATTAAATGAAGTATTCCTATATGCAAATGTTTTTACACAGGCAGCATGTAACAACTTATAATCTATACTGTCATTTAATGTACTATAAATCATAAATACGTCGTAAAAGTCTTTACATCGACTATTAAATACACCCCGTTCACATATGGTCTGTAGTTTCTCTGCCAACATAGTTTCTACATTATATGCACAAATATTAAATTCACTTTCATCAAAAATGCTCTTATAGGAATATCTTATAGCTTCTGGTGTAATCGGATCACCTGTAGCTATATCTAAAGGAATAACTTGTCTAATATTTTCTAATTGACAGAGTATTGTTAGTCTATAGCCTCCATACTCATCAGATTCACGAATTGGTTCTATTCGCTGTATTGAATATTTAATATCCGATGATGAGTTCAATAGTATAGACTGGAATTTCACTAACAATACTTCTTCTGTCAGTGGAAATTGCCGAATAACAAAATCAATATCTAATGTACTCCGTTGCCGTATACCAATAACATTTGATAGTAAAAAACCACCTTTAAATATAAAATTTTCACATTCACTACTAGATGATATTTGCTCTAGTATCCGCTCTAAAAAATAATGTGTTTGTATCATATTAAAAGGCAGTCCAGACTCTTTCGATAATTTATGACATAAAGCTTTCAGTTTATCCTTATTCATAGATAACCTCCAAAATACTTTTAACCTTATCATATATCTTCATTTTCTTAGCGTAATCGTATAAACGATTCAGATTTCGATTTTTATAACGCATATACCTATGTAAAGTTTTAGAAAATAATTCAGTATCGATTTTATTTCTATTTTTAATGAAATCACATAAGGTCCGTTCTAAATCATAGGTTTTGACAATATTACCATATACCGTTTTACACTCTATGATACCTAATTCATATATATCTTTCGTAACATAATGTACAAGATTCACGTTGTTAATTCTATGAATATTATACCCTCGATACACAGTTACCTCTAGTGCCGGATAAATATCATCTGTAAATTGATGTAAATACAGGGCTGATGCATATGAAAAAATGGGAACTCCATATTGTTTTTGAAAGAGATAGTATTCATCATAATCACCTTTTGTGCTTAAATAAATACCTCGACTTACACGATTAAGTATCCCCTCATTTACCATTCTAGTTAGGTATATGGAAGGTATATTAAGAGCTTTAATATCGCGACTTGAAAGTATACCATTATTTTGTTCTAGTTTTGATTCTATAATTCCTCTATAATCCATATAATATCTCCTATTGTTATTATTGTGCTTACATTTTATAATTTTGTACGCACAAATGCAACATCTATATAAAAAAACATGCACCCCACAGGGTGCATGTTCAAAATCATATTTCGTTTAGTTAAAATTAACCTTCGTAATGACCGTCTTCAACGATTTGAGGGTTTTTAGCGATGCCTTGTTTTACAGCTACTTCAGCAACTGCTTTTGCCACTGCAGGAGCTACGCGAGGGTCGAATACGGATGGCATGATGTTTTCATCATTCAATTCGCTGTCTGGAATCAAGTGTGCCAATGCATCGGCAGCAGCCAATTTCATTTCGTCAGTGATTTTAGATGCACGAACGTCAATAGCACCACGGAAGATACCAGGGAATACAGCTACGTTATTGATTTGGTTAGGTGCATCGGAACGGCCTGTACCTGCAATGCGAACGCCAGCAGCTTTCATATCAGCGTATGTTGCTTCTGGGTTAGGGTTCGCCATAGCGAATACGATAGCGTCATCAGCCAAGTTTTCCAAAATTTCTTTTGTGAAAGCACCTGCTGCAGATACGCCAAGAAGGATGTCAGCGCCTTTAGCGTTTTCAGCCAAGTTGCCATGTTTTTCTTCAAGGCCAAGCAAATCGATCAATTCAGTTTGCAAGGAATCAAGGCGTTTGTAATCTTTGTGCAATACGCCAGAGGATACCAATACGGTAATATCACGAGCGCCTGCAAGGTATAACAAACGAGCGATGTTTGCACCAGCTGCACCAGCACCATTTACAACGATTTTAGCTGTAGCTAAATCTTTTTTAACGAGGCGAAGAGCACCTTTTACACCAGCCAAACATGCGATTGCTGTACCGTGTTGGTCATCATGGAATACAGGGATTTCCAATTCTTCTTTCAAACGATTTTCGATTTCATAGCATTTAGGAGAAGAAATGTCTTCCAAGTTGATGCCAGCAAAGTTCTTTTGCAACAATTTTACAGTGTTGATCAATGTATCAGCATCTTTAGTATCTACTACCAATGGAATGCAGTCTACATCGCCAAATTTTTTAAACAATAAGGATTTACCTTCCATTACAGGCAATGCAGCAGCAGCGCCGATATCGCCAAGGCCGAGTACACGAGTACCGTCGGATACAACGGCAACCATATTGGAACGGCAAGTTAATTCAAAGGATTCTGCTTCATTGTCTTTAATACGCAAGCATGGTTCTGCTACACCTGGTGTGTAAGCAACGGATAAATCATGAGCGTCTTTTAATTCATATTTAGTTCCTACGGTGAGGAAGCCTTTTAATTCACGTTTTTTTTGTACTGCTAATTCACGTACGTCCATAATAATTCTCCTTTGTGGATGACAACGGACACAATAGTTTCTTGGTATTAATTATTAATACCCCTTACAAGTTCATTATACAGAATCAGAAACAATAACACAAGATTTTTCGATATAGTTTTTCGAAAATTTTAGAATTAATCATGAATTTATATTCTTAGCATTAATTACATGTCCACAAATAACTAAGCGTTTTAAACAATCTAGGCTTTCACAGATGGCAAATTGCGTCCGTAGAAGATTTCTGTCATTTCTTGTCGCAATTGGTGTTTAATTTGCTTAATTTCTCGTTCGCTTAATTCCGCTTCGGTAATGCCGAATAAGTAATTATCCAAATCAAAATCCTTGAGCATCATCTTAGTGTGGAAGATATTTTCTTGGTACACGTTCACATCGATCATATTGTACAAATTGCGCGTTTTCGCATTAATGTAATTTTGAATAGAGTTGATACGATGGTCGATGTAGATTTTCTTGCCCGACACGTCGCGCGTAAAGCCACGCACATGATAGTCCAATGTCAAAATATCAGAATCAAAGCTATTGATCAAGTAATTGAGGGCCTTTAGCGGAGAGATTTGACCACATGTGGACACCTCGATATCGGCACGGAATGTACTAATCCCCTTGTGCGGATGGCTTTCAGGATACGTATGAACTGTAAGATGGGATTTATCCAAATGCATAACCACATCTTCTTTTTCAATTTCTTCTTCAGAAATCAAAATCGTAACCGATGCCCCTTGTGGGTCGTAATCTTGTTTCGCAATATTTAAAATGTTAGCACCGATAATATGACTCACTTCGGTCAAAATATTCGTCAAACGTTCCGCATTGTATACTTCATCAATGTATTGAATATATTGCTTCTTTTCTTCCTCTGTACGAGTATAACAAATATCATAAATATTAAAACTCAACGTCTTCGTGAGATTATTAAACCCATATAACTTCATTTTAGGCTTTGCTTTAACTGGTGTATCCATGATATGCCATAACCCTTTCCATGCATAGACTTACTATTTTTTTTGTGAAAGTCATACAAAACGTAGCTTTCACACATATACTATATAATATCCTGTTTATACACAAATTCTACATCAAAGGCACCATTTTCATAGGTGACGATGGCAAAGGTACCACCCGATCCATCCCGCGGCAATGCAATGCTGCCAGGATTGATAAATAATGTATCACCTAAAAGTTCTTTTTTATAAACATGGCTGTGCCCGCACACGATGAGGCGCGCACCCATAGCATTGCCGATGTGTATCAATTCTTGTATTCGTTTATCATATGATACCTCATGACCATGGGTCATGTAAATATAGGTATCCTCTAAGGGAATCAATTGTTCCTTAGGTTCTAAGGGCTGCACGCGGTCATTATTACCGCGCACGGCGTAGACCGGCACATCAATACGCGTTTGCATATATCGTGCATCATCGCCATAATCGCCGGCGTGTAGCCAGATGTCGATATCTTGGTCCATCGTTGCATCTAGCACGAGATCAATGGTGTCCAGATAGCCATGTGTATCACTAATAATACCTATTCGTTTCATTTGTTCACCTTTGCAACCAATTCTTGCAACGCCTTGCCACGATGACTGATGGTTTCCTTCGTATCGATATCGAGTTCCGCCATAGTTTTGCCAAATCGGGGAACAAAGAAGTATGGATCATACCCAAATCCATTGGTACCAAGCGGCGTATCTTGAATTTCGCCATCGCAAGAGGCTTCGGCCGTTACGCTAGAACCATCGGGATGAACTAGCGCTAAGGCGCATACATAATGCGCTGTGCGGTTTGATTTGCCTTTTAATTCGCGAATTAATTTTTCATTATTTGCCTCGTCATCGCCATGAACACCCGCATAGCGTGCGGAGTATACACCAGGCGCTCCATCAAGGGCATCAACGGCAAGCCCTGAATCGTCAGCTAAACAAGGTAATCCAGTCTTTTCGCTATAATATTTCGCTTTGAGGATGGCGTTTTCCATAAAGGTCGTACCCGTTTCCTCTGGTTCCGGAACGTCTACTATGTCTTTCACAGGCACACAGGTAATGTTCATATGAGAAAAAGCCCGTTCAAATTCGCGTATTTTTCCCTTATTGCCCGTTGCTAATACAATGCGTTCCATATTATTGTTCTCCTTCAGCAGTTTGAACAGGTGCATCAGGATACACCTTGCCAATTTTATCCGCTACAGAACCGAGTACATCGCGTTGTACAGCCATTAATTCATCAGTGGCAGATTCTGCAAGGTCCAATAATTGATTAAGTTCATCGCGGCTAAATGTACCATGTTCACCTGTGCCTTGTACCTCGATAAGATTACCGGCACCGGTGCGAACCACGTTCATGTCCACTACGGCAGCGCTGTCCTCTTCATAGCAAAGGTCTGTAATAGGACCATCTGGGCCAATGCCAACGGAAATAGCGGCACAGAAATCGGTAATAGGGAATTTACCAAAGCCGCCGAATGTGAAATCGATGGCATCCACAAGAGCTACGAAGGCACCTGTGATGGACGCCGTACGCGTACCACCGTCGGCTTGGATAACATCGCAGTCTACGGTGATAGACCGTTCTCCCAAAGCCTTTAAATCTACAACGGCGCGCAACGCACGACCGATTAAGCGTTGGATTTCAACGGTACGACCTGTTTGTTTGCCTCGAGCGGCTTCACGGCTGACACGTGTTTTTGTGGATCGTGGCAGCAAGGAATACTCTGCGGTCACCCAGCCTTGACCGGAACCTTTTAGCCAGCGCGGTACATTTTCCTCGATGGTAGCCGTGCAAATGACCTTTGTTTTACCACATTCGATGAGTACAGATCCTTCTGCATATTCTGTAAAATGTCTCGTTATTTTAATCGGTCTCAATTGACCTGCTGTTCTATTATCACTGCGCATAACAACGCCCCCTTTATATCTAGTATACCTATGCTGAATTGTTCATTATAGGATATGTATCACAATAGAAACGCCCCTCACACGAGGGGCGCTATCTCGTTTATTCTATTATATCATGAACGGCGGTTCCCATTCGACAGGCTAAATCTCAACTTGGCCCTGTCCCATAGGGTCTACCACCACATAGCGATTGAGACCACCTTGTTCTTTCATGCGGCGTGCTTCTGTGAAAGCCTCTTCGCGCGTTGCATCATCTGCTTGCCATGGTATGAATATGGCGTACACACTTTGTTTGGCATAAGGTCCGTAGTTACCATAGGATTCGATACTATGCCAACCAATTTTATCCGGATAGAGACGCACTGTTTCACGGCGCTCTTCTTGAACGCCGGATTCGTCATAATACACAGAATAGTCACGGACCCATCTATCCTTGTGGCCTATGAGTTCTTCTTGTGCTATTTCCTCACGCCGTGCCCATTGGTCCTTCCATTTCAAAATAAGATCATCAATATATCTCGTTACATCAGCCGACTGATGTTGTTCTACATAGTTGGGCTCGATAACGCGACTGTAATCTAACCCAGCCATCGATAAAATGATACCCGTATTTACATAAGGCAAGGCCTCTTGTACAGAATAGCCACCTTCAAGGACCGCAATATCTGCCTGCAATAAATCAACTAGTTCTGCATAGCCCTTAGCAGTCACATTCATATTTGCTAATGGGTCCGAGAAATGGTTGTCCTGTCCCGCCGAATTGATGACGATATCCGGTTTAAATTCATGTAGAATCGGCAATACGAGTTCGCGCATCACCTGTAATAAACCTTCATCACCCGTGCTAGGAGGTAGTGGAATATCTATGTTAGCGCCAATGGCTTGAGGTCCGCCAAATTCATCCATAAATCCTGTACCCGGATATAAGGTTCGTCCATCTTGGTGAAAGCTTATATACAATGTATCTGGGTCATGATAGAACACATCTTGCGATCCATCCCCATGATGTACATCAGTATCGACGATGGCCACCCGTTTCACACCATAGGTTTGACGTATATGTTGAATCATGACAGCTTCAATATTGATGGTACAGAATCCACGAATGCCATGAACCATAGCCATCGCATGATGCCCTGGGGGTCTAACGAGGGCAAAGGCCCGATCAACTTCACCTCGTAGCACCGCATCAGCTGCTGCAATGGCACCACCAGCCGATACGCGATGCGCATCGGTTACCCAAGATGCTAAATCAGGGGCCCCAACGTGAACCCGTTCTATTACATCCCAGTCGGCTACGATAGGATTGTATTCTCGAATATTGGGTACATCCAATAAACCTTCTTCTACGATTTGATCCCGCGTATAGAGCAACCGTTCTTGCCGTTCTGGATGAGTAGCAGAAATTTTCCAATCAAAGGCCGGGAAAAATACGAGGCCTAATGAAGGATATTCTATTGTACTAGTCTGCACGATTCCATTTCGCACACGGTAACTGTCCTTATGATTCCACATAGCCGCTCACCCCCGCTTTCAGTTGTACCTTCACAGTAATAATGCGTTCCATCGATTGCCATCCATCGACAACAGGGAAATCTTCAACGCTTATCGTTTCTACATCAGGTATTACGCCTGCTGCTACAAGGCCTTGTTCTTGAGCAGCTTCACATAATAATCGATACGCCACCTCTTCCACAGCGTTAGCGGAACGCAAAGCGCTACCAGTATCTTGAATACCTAGCTCTGGCACCACCATGGTACGCCGTTTTGTATCGACGTGAACCGTAATCGCTATCGTATGGTTAGCCACACCAGCACCGATGGCATTAGCCACGGCCGCATCGGCTGGAATATGAACAGGCAATCCTAGTTGGTCCCCAATAATAGGGCCCAAACTAGCCGCCGTGCCACCGACGATAACAAGCTGGGCCGGCACAAATGGATCGGGATGCACGATATCGGCCACTACATAGATAGGTCGTTTATTTTCCTTCGCCACGACCGTATCAATCCCTTGCTTTACAACACGGACGGCTTCATCTACGATGCGTTGAGCCATAGTGTTAGCATCAATGGTCGTATCAATCTGTGCAATGGCATCGTACGCCTTCTGTTCATCGCCATAATGAGCTTTACCAAGCACGATGAGGGCATCCCCTAATGTAGGGATAGTGCCGCCAAGTGCAACAGACGGGCCGAGCCGTTCTGGTCCAACAGTAAGTTCGCCATCTTCATAGCGCACCGCCGATTCACCGCCAATGCCCACCGAGGTAACCGCAAAGGAACGTACAGCACTTGGATATTCACGAATGGATACGCCCTCCTTTGTCATCAGTGGTTTGCCCTGTTTCCACAAGGAAATATCCGTTGTAGTCCCTCCAATATCAAGGGCCACCGTATGAGCGTCTTTAGTGCTGCGCAATGCTTCCAAGCCAAGTACCGTTGCAGCTGGTCCGGTAAATACCGTTTCTACAGGAATGGATTCCACCGTATCTATCGGTAGCGAACCACCGTCAGCTTTCAAAATATATACAGGTGCCGTAATGTGAAAGGTATCTAATGCGTGGTAAACAGCGTTCTTAAATTCCTTAAATACAGAGGCCACGGCGCTATTAAAATAGGCACTGATGGTACGACGTGGAAAATTAAGACTGCCACTTAACGCACTGCCTGTAGAAATCGTATTATATGTGTCAGCTAGAGCCTGAGCAACATCGGTTTCTTCCTTTGGATTGCGGACACCAAATTTTGCGGATACAGCTGCTAAATCGGTGCCACTCTTAGCTTGCACCATGTTCTCTAGTTGATGAGTCCCCTCTACATCCGTACGTTCCACCACGATGCCACGATGGTCCGTGTACCCTTTAAGATACACAGGTCTTACAGGGAATATATCATCTACATTGCGCCCTGGCCCCGCTACTACATAGAGATCTACAGGCTGTTCTTTATGCTCTACAATTGTATTTGTCACGACCGTAGTGGATAGCGTTACCTGTTCTATTTGTGCAGGGTCCACACCACGCATCACCGCACCTAAGGCATCCGTTATGCCATTCATGAGATTCTCCTTCGTGGTTCGCCGCTTCGCCGATGAAACGATGGTACCCCCATCTATAATAACGGCATCCGTAAAGGTGCCACCTACATCTATGCCTAATAACATATATCCTCCTTTAAACAGAAAAGAGACCGCCGGAGCAGTCTCTTTTGTTAATCTCTAGACTTACCAGTTCTGCACCGGAAACATCGAGAATCTTTTATTTTGCTCCCGAAACGGAAGCGTAGTTTTTAATAATAACGATTGGTGTCATTTGGCTATCATTACCAAATGGATTATCAATCAACAATTTAGCGATTTTCTTCGCATCAATACCGCGACTTGTACCGAGAATTGCAGAGCGTTTCAAGTCATTTACGTCTGCTACAACAGCGCCATAGCAACCTGTGCGTTGAACGATTTTTTCAGCCACCTTATCTGGATCTTTTGGACCAAATACAATGTGTTTATCGAATGGAGGCATTGTGCCTGTTACGTCATCGGTTAAGGATGCAGCACGGGCGATAGCGTAGAATACACCCGGTTTACGGAAAATTTTAGCAATAGCACCTAAGAAGAACGCACCTAATACCTTCCATTTACCATCTAAGTTCATAGCAGATTGCATACCATAAATAGAAGCCATGGAACCATCTGGATGGATAAAGCGGTTAATCATACGCGCTTGCCAACATACATTGAGTTCTTCAGGACGTGTAAAGCGACCTTGTGTAATAGCCACAACGGATTCTGCTACGCATACGATGTCTTCTGGTCCAATATTGTGACCACCAAATTCAACGATAGCATCAACGATGTCATCATTATCTGTAAGAATACGTGTAGGAACACATACTAATTCTAATTCTGCCATTGTTATGCCTCCTTAGTGAACCAATGCTGCTTGTACTTCTTCTGCAGTCAAACGAATACGTTGTTTATCGATATGGTAATCGGTACGACCTACGATTTGGTAATAAATGTCGATATCCATATAAGGGAATCCCTTAATATCTTCACGAATATTACCATTTCTACCAGTTAAGGTAACATAAACGCGGATTGTACCACCCTTGCGAGGCTTGATGATGATAGCTTCAAAGTAACCATCGTGGCGTGGACGATCGATATCCATAGCCCAAGCGTCTACTTTCACACCATCAAAATGTTCTTCTGGAAGCAAAGGACGTGGGAATAAATCCATGATTGTACCAAGTTGACGGCCTTTGTTTACAAATGGCACATCGCAGAACAAAGTCATGGAGCTCATATTCATATCTGCCAATTGAAAGCTTGTTTTCCGCTTTGGCAACAAAATAACGCGTTCATTACCTTGTTTTAATACGAATAGACGGAATAATAAGTACAAAATAGCTACGATAACTGCAATGGCAACTATCACATTTATTATGTCATAAAACCACATGTGAATTCTCCTTTATAGTGTAATCAATTCCACCGAAAAATCATCAGTATCTAAGAATTGGGCGCCCAAATCAGCCCCTAGGGCAATATCCTTTGTGAAATACAAGGTGCTACGGCCCTTCTCGGTAGATGGATTATGTAAATGATTGCTGTCCATCGTACGTCGTACTAGATCACTAGTCTCATAAGCAGGGTCGATATATCGGATGCGGTCACCTGATAACTCCTGCAGGACAGGGCTAACAAATGGGAAATGAGTACACCCCAATACGACAACATCGATATCCCGTTCTAGCATAGGTGCTAAGTACTCCTTAGCGGCTTTACGAACAGCGTCATCATGCAAATGACCTTGTTCAATTAAGCCGGCTAGTTCTGGGCATGGTTGTTCCCATACAAAAACCTCATGGTCGATGTCCATAGCCACATATTTATGAATATGACTATTAACGGTCGCCACCGTCGCCATGATACCGATGGTATTACTATTGCTTTCACGAATAGCAGTCTTAACACCTTGCGATACACCGATAACCGGCACATTGACGTGACTGCGCACCTCATCGAGGGCTACTACGGTGAAAGTATTGCAAGCGATAACCATCAATTTTACAGGTACTTGATGTAATGTTTCTGCAATACGGCAAGCGATTTCTGTAATCTCCTCAGTTGGACGATTGCCAACGGGATTATTAGCATTATCCCCTATATAGATGAAGTTTTCATTGGGAAATTGTTCCTGTAGAACTTTCAAAACGGATAGACCACCTACACCTGAGTCAAAGACGCCGATAGGCAGTCGTTGTGTATCTATATTAGTCATGAGGCATCTCCTCAACAGCATTTAGAATAGGTTGATAAAAGCGATCCTCTAATCGTACGATTTTCCCAGACGATTTAGACATAAAGGCATTCTTAGTCTCACCCGTCGCCAATAGAGCACCATCGCTAGCGCGGCGCATGCGGTATTTAAATACCATCTGAGCACGGGTCATTTTGACTAAATAGGTTTCTATATTAATCGTGTCATCGAACCGAGCAGGTTCCTTATAGTTACACGATACATTCATAATTGGAAATACTATATCCTCGTCCATCATATCCCACAAGGTGACACCGATGTGACGAAGGAATTCAATACGCGCCATTTCAAACCACCGAAAATGATTGCTATGATGAGCAATTCCCATCATATCGGTTTCATAGAAACGGACGTTAATTATCGCTGTATACATTTATTCATCCTTCTTATTACAATACAAATTTAATTGTATATCTATTAACAAAGGGTGTCAAATAAACAAAGGCAGTCCAACCAATAACAATGATTAAACTGCCTTTTTATGTACTTGTTAGTTGCCAAAAGGGAATAGCTTTTTCGCTTGTTCTTCGTGGGATGTTTTGATATAGCGGTTGGCGATTTTGAAAGCAATGCCAAGAACTGCTACATCATCTACCCAGCCAAGGCCCGCAATCGTATCAGGAATGATATCGATTGGTAGGACGAGATACCCTAAGGCGCCGGCTAAAATAGCCTTTACATATTTTGGTGTATCTTGATCGCGCAAGCAAAAGAATAACACCACTGCTTTTTGTACAAAGGCAAGTTTTTTACCATAGCGAGTGGCAAACGCCAAGAATCGAGACTCACTAAAATACTTGCCATATTTGATGATCTTTAATGGATTCATACCAATCCTTCTAACTATTTACGAAAACCGTTAATTGTGGATTTTGTCGTTTCTTTTACTGTTTCAACAGCTTGGAATGCAGTATCTTTTGCATTTTCCACAGCTTGAGCTGCTGTAGTTTTTGCGTTTTCCACAGCCACTTGAGTAGTTGCTTTCGCTACTTCTACGCCACCTTTAGCCAATTCTTTTGCAGTATCCAATGTTTCTTTTGCTACATCGATTTTTTCTTTTGCCGCATCAGTTACTTTTGCTACTGCTTCTGCTGCATTATCATGCAATTGGTATTTCGTTTCCGTATTCCATTTTTCAATAGCAGGTGCTACTTTCTCAGAATATACTTGTTCTAATTGTTCTTTTGCAAGACCTGTTTCATTGGCAATACCAGCCCATACATCGCGTTGGCCTTGAGTGAACGGAATGCTTGCTGCTGCATCGCGAGCGATTTCGCCAGCAATGGTTTTACCATTTTCATAGAACTCAGCGATCATAGGTTTGTAGCGTTCGATGTCGGATGGCATACCATCTTCGATCCAGATATGAGCTACCTTACCAATAGCATAGGTCAAACCAACAGCTACCGGTACGCGTACTGCTTTAAAAGGTACGAGTAAGGAAATAGCAGCTGTAGCAATAGCAGTGCTCAAGCCACCTACTAAACCTACAACAGCACCTGTTTGTAATTCAACATCATATAAATGAGCAATGCGAGTTACCATGTATGTAGCATTTGTGCATAGTGCAACATTGCTGAATTTTGGAGACAAAGCCAATACGGCAGCACGGCCTGCACCCCAGAAAATAAATTGTTCAACTTGATAATTTAAATCTTGACCACCATCGCTAAGCGGTTCAATTCTAACGCCATTATATTCTGCCATAATCGTTCTCCTTTTTCTCCGGATTCCACTTGTGAATGTATGTATCGTTCATTAGTATTATTATACCATTCTCAATGTAGAATTGAAATGAATAATATATATTTTACCCTGTATAAACTGTCTTATTATGACTATTAGTAATAGATAACACTCTATTCACTACCAACTCGTAAGACCTCCATCAATCGTCCACGCAGCACCTGTTACAAAGGATGCTTTTGAACTAATTAAAAAAGCGATAACTTCTCCAATTTCATGAGGTTTTGCAATACGCCCTAATGGATAATGTTGGCCCATCTCCTCTTTTGCTTGTTCCGCATCTTGATGGGATTGGGCAATTTGCTTATCTACAAGCGATGTATCTACGTCGCCAGGACATACACAATTTACACGTACTTCATGAGGTGCCATCTCAAGGGACAGTGATTTTGTAAAGCTTACGATAGCACCTTTTGACGCACCATATACTGAGCAGGCTACATTGCCCTGTAGGCCTGCATCACTAGATACGGTAACAATACTGCCCTTTACTTGACGTAAATAAGGCAATGCTGCTTGGCACAAGAATACAGTCCCTTTTACATTTGTACCAAACATTTCATCAAAGGCCGATTCAGATACATCGGCTAGCAGCTCTTCTTCATAATATCCGGCCGCCGTTACAAGAGCCGAAATACTACCAAAGAAATCTACCGTTTCTTTTACGATGCGCTGACAATCGCTAACACTAGATACGTCGCCTTTCACATAGCGCACCTTCGAAGAATATCGGCGCAATTTCATCTTTGCCCTTTGTCCCGCTTGTTCATCGCGGCCATTGATAACGACGCACCAACCTTCTTGCAATAATAGCTTAGCTGTGGCAAATCCAATCCCCGATGTACCACCGCTGATCAATGCCACTTGAACATCATTTTTATGAGGCATACTCACACCTCCTACAAGGTAGAAATATAATCAAACACTAATTTTAACAACATCACTGTCGTAACAGACAGGAATACAACACGCACCAAGGACGATCCTTTCGCAATGGCTAAATGAGATCCTAAATAGGCGCCCACAACTTGTCCCACCGCAGCGGCAAGACCATACATAATATTGACGTGTCCTAAATATAGAAACACAAGTAAAGATGCTAAATTACTGGTGAAATTTAAAATTTTAGCATTCGCCGAAGCATGGAGAAAATCAAATCCGGTAAAGATAAATCCCATAATGAGAAATGTACCCGTACCAGGGCCTATAAAGCCATCATAAATACCGATGCCAAGGGCAAAGGCCATACAAATATAAAGTGCTCGCCCCATTACTTGAGAGGTGCGATTTACTTCGCCCCAGTTCTTTTTAAAGACTACAAATAATGTAACGGCCACGAGTAATACGATGATAATCGGTTTAACATATAGCGGCGGTAATGATACAACCGCCAAAGTACCCAGCATAGAACCTATAAAGGTAAAAGGCAATAGTTTACGAACTAGCCTAAAATCAACCATATGGTTTCGTAAAAATGTAATTGATGCACTACCGGCCCCAAAGATACTAGACAATTTATTACTACCTAGAGCCATGCTAGGAGGCAAATTAGTTAGCAACATGGCCGGCACAGATATCAATCCACCGCCACCCACTATGGAATCCACAAAGCCCGCAAAGGCCCCTGCTACAGCAAGCAATATAAGTATCATTACCTCATAGGGTAATCCGGTTATTGCAATTAGCCATTCCATATACGACCTCCCATATCTCACATACATATACTATCATTTTACCATTCGTATAAGTAAAAACAATAGTCCTATATATAAAATAACGATGACCAGGGTCACCGTTATGTATTATATCCTACTATGAATATGTTATGACTATTTTTTGTCTGCCAATCGATCTAATACCACTGTATAACCATCAGCACCATATACAAGGCATCGTTTCACACGACTAATCGTCGCTGTACTAGCACCGGTTTCTTCTACAATCGTTTCATAGCTATCACCAGCGCGTAACATTTTAGCCACTTGAAGTCGTTGCGATAATGCTTTCAGTTCATTAACAGTACAAATATCCTCAAAGAATGCATAACATTCTTCTACAGTTTGAAGTTGTAAAATGCCTTCAAAGAGCTCGTCATGTTGAGCACTTCTCAATTTTTCATTGACGCTCATAACGCCTCCTATTTCTTATTCATCGCTTTGGATAAACCGTCACCAATCATTTGGATAACTTGAACCATAATGATAAGAATGATGATGGTAGCGAGCATGATATCCCCTTGGAAACGTTGGTATCCGTAGCGGATAGCAATATCACCAAGGCCACCGCCACCAATAGCACCTGCCATTGCAGAGTAACCAATCAAGTTAACAATAAGCACTGTAACATTATCGATAATAGTTGGCAATGCTTCTGGTAACAATACCTTGCGGATAATTTGGAATGGGCTTGCCCCCATCGATTGAGCAGCTTCGATAACACCGAATTGAATATCCTTAATGGATGTTTCTACAAGACGTGCTAAAAACGGAATCGCCGCCAATGTCAACGGTACACAAGCAGCCGTCGTACCAATGGACGTACCAACAACCATACGTGTAAACGGAATGATGGCAACCATTAAGATGATAAACGGAATGGAACGAGTCGCATTAACGATAGCCCCTAGAATCTTATTAAGCGCTGCATTTTCTAAAATATGTCCTTTAGATGTAACCACCAATACTACGCCGAGTGGAATACCAATAATCATGGCCATAATCGTAGAGATAACGGTCATTTGCAATGTATCCAAGGTACCGGTTATCAACAATTTAATTACTTGCTCTGACATAACCGATCACCTCGCTTTCAATTGGTAATGTTCTGATATAGTCTAGCCCTTCTTGCGCCTTCATAGGATCACCATTCAAAATGACGATGAGACGGCCTACACTAGTGTTTTGAATGTAGTCGATGCCACCAAATAAGATGCTTACATCGAGGTCAAAACGACGTACTAAACCTGCTACAACAGGTTCATCTGTGGCTTGGCCGGTAAACTTCAATTTTACCAATGGTGCCGTACCAGCAATCCAGTCATCATGAAGTTCAATATGTTCAAGCGCGTCTTGTGGTAGGTTATCGCTTACTACTGAGCCAACGAAATCTTTTGTAGTCGGTTTCTTCGGATTTGTAAATACTTCGAGCGTACTACCTTCTTCTAAGATAACACCGCCTTCGATAACGGCTACGCGGTCACAAATTTCGCGGATAACCTTCATTTCATGAGTGATGAGCACAATGGTAAGCCCCATCCGTTCATTGATATCCTTCAACAATTCCAAGATGGATTCTGTTGTTTGCGGATCCAACGCGGAGGTAGCTTCATCGCACAATAATACCTTTGGATTAGAAGCCAAGGCGCGGGCAATGCCAACGCGTTGCTTTTGACCGCCAGATAGTTGAGATGGGTAGTTATTCACGCGGTCCGATAAGCCTACGATATCGAGAATCGGTGTAATGCGTTCCTTGATTTCAGCCTTGCTAAGTCCTTGTAACTCCAACGGGAATGCCACATTGTCATAGACCGTGCGCGATGATAACAGGTTAAAATGTTGGAAAATCATGCCAATGTGTTTACGCGCTTTGCGCAGTTCACTAGCACTCAATTTCGTTAAATCTGTGCCGTCTACGATTACGGAGCCCGATGTAGGGGCTTCTAGCATATTGATGCAACGAATCAATGTAGATTTACCGGCCCCTGATTGACCGATAATGCCATAGATTTGCCCTTTTTCAATGGTAAGGCTAATATCCTTTAGCGCTTCTACACGATTAGCACCTTCGTAGACCTTGCTAATGTGTTCTAATGTAATCAAAATATGTCCTTTCTTTATGAAAGCTCCCCTTACTAGCCACTATAGCTACCATATCGTTACCTATAGTATGCTAATTAAGCCAAGCCTTCTTCCATTAATTTTTCTAGACCATGACGTAATTTCATAGTCACTGCACCTGGTTTACCATCAGCTACAGGATTTCTGTCGAGTTTTATAATCGGAATCACACCACCGGTTGTATTGGTAAAGAATAGTTCATCCGCATCATCAACGAAAGCGCGGTCAAACTCTTTTTCGATAACAGTGATGCCTAATGATGGTGCCACACGAGTAATAACCATTTGACGCGTAATGCCCTTCAAAATATGATTATCCGATGGATGTGTATAAATAATTCCATCTTTTACGGCAAATACATTAGATGTAGCCCCTTCAGTACAAATGCCATCGCGGAATAACATCGCTGTATAAGCAAATTTCTTTTCCGCCTTTGTTTGTGCCAAAATGTTAGGAATCAAATTCGTTGTTTTAATGTCTACATGACCCCAACGTTCATCAGGCAATGCGATAGCTTTCACACCGGATTCCAACTTGTTCACTGCATCCATATCGAGATTATGAATGGACATGAGCATTTGTGGTTCAAGTTTAGAGCGATCGTACGCATGATGACGTGGCGCCACACCACGGGAGATTTGTAAATAAATGTAACCTTCCTTGATTTCACTTTGTTCAATCAAAATTTCGTGAAGTTCGGTCAAATCATCTGGTGTCATTTTTACAGGAATGTCCATTTCACGCATGGACCGATATAGACGGTCTTGGTGATAGGACAATGCAAAACAACGACCTTTTGTAACACGTACAACTTCATATACAGAATCACCGAATAAGTAACCACGGTCATCAATGCTGATTACCTTAGCACCTGGTTCGACGAATTCACCGTTAAAATATGTTAATTCTTTCATAAGAGCACCTCATTTTCCCTTGTTGTAACTCTAATCAGTATGATTGTATTATAGCACAATCATAGATTAATTTTCACACTTTACATTGTGAAAGTTTTCAAATTAGTCATAAAAAAATCCGCCCTCTACCGATAACTATAAGTTATGGTAGGAGCGGATTCTATTGTAATTAGTTATATACCAATCTTACAGGGCTTGTATAAGCCTATTAGTTGCCAAGAATATATTTTCGAATTGGCTTTGGTATTTGTTTTAAACCTACTGTCGTCAAGTAGGATAATCCTACGGCCATCACATACAACAGCACTACGTGAGGCACTGTAAATAGAAGATTATACTTGGCCATGATACCGGTCATGATCAATAACCAGAATGGATGTGCCAAATAGATGCCGTATGAAGTATCCCCAATTTGTGACCAGAACGCCTCCATCGTATTGTTGAGGGGCATCACTTGGAATAGGAATAAGCTAAACAATGTGCCTAATGCCGTATAGAATACACCCATTGGACTCAACTGATGCACTGTGTAAATCGCTTCGAGCACCGTATAATGCCATACATCCATGACATAGTAGTAGGCGCCCAACATGGATAGAATCGATAAAATGGCACATGTGGCCAATAGATATCGGTAACGCCACATATAATCCTTCACCTGTTCATATCGTTCGGCTACAACAGCACCAAAAAGGAATATCCATACATAATGAATCACCCAATAATTAAGGCGCATATCGAAGAGATATTTTATGGCTGGAGAATCACTAAACTGTTGTGTCACCCAGGCCCCCAATCGATAAGATGATATAAAGTCAACACCTAATTGGATAGCAAATAAGATGACGAGCCAAGGAATAGGGGCTTTCAAAATCCACCGTACCATCACACGCCATAGTGGCATGAGCACATAGAACCACACCAGTATAACCATAAAATATAAATGGTACATACTGTTACCAAACAAGAGGTTCACAAGCAATGGTCCGGGATGGAGATTTCCAAAATTGTGCGCCGTTATTCCTGTATAGATAAGGTAGAATAGAGACCACACAATGTAAGGATAGAGCACCACTTGAAAGCGTCGTTTCATAAAATCCTTGTAGCTAAATGGATCGTTTACCGATGTATGGTAGAACAAACCAAAGGCTGACAGGAAGAAAAATGCAGGCACTGCAAAACGCGATAAGATTTCCAACACGCTAATAAGTTGTAAATTAACGAACGGATTTTGTAATGCATAGGAGCCGACATGAATGCCGATAACGCCGAGCATACAAAGGCCACGCATATAGGTTATTTCAGGCAAAAACGATCGTTTCATAGGCGATTATTGTTGAGGCACAGCGGCCGGTGTTGGAACGATGCGCGGTGAAGTCGATGCTTGATGTACTACCGTTGTCGAAGTTGCAGCTGGTGCAGCTTGAGTTGTTGTAGTTGGCACAGCTGGAGCGGCTTGTGCTTGGCCATTGGCTTGTGCAGCCGCAGCAGCAGCTGCAGCTGCTGCTTCAGCTTGTCTCTTCGCTTCTGCTTCCCGTTGCATACGAATTTCTTTTTGAAGAGGTACTACTGGTTTATCATAAACAGTAATATCCGTTTCAAACAAACGGCCCCATGGGAATGTAGCCTTAACTGTACGAGGGTCTACCTTCAAATAAGTTTCACTGAAATCTTGTACGCGTTCTTGTAAATACTCTTCTAATTTTGAATTCAAATCACCAGAGTAGCGTACATTGTCGGTACGAATGGAATCTTGCATACGATAAATATCCTTGCGGATATTCGCTTGGTATGCCCAGTTATCCAAATATTGTTGGGTCAACATATCGCGATGCCCTTCTGGGGACATAGTTTGTAGCAATAAGCCTTGTGCAATCGCATAGCCTACCGTATTACTTGCTGTATTCCAGCCATTGTAAGCGCCGATTTTATAGAGTAAATCGCGTTTATATAAAGCACCTAACAAGGTATTATCAGAGCCATTGTTATAGGCAATATCCGCAATGCTCACGTTTACACCTTGTTCCGTAGCTTGTTGAATACGATCTACAAAGGCAGTCGTAGCTTGAGAAATCATTGGGAAGTTACCAAAGGTTTCAGATTCAGATGTGCTCGTAGAAAGCGGTGTATTAACAGCGAGAAGAACGGTTGGTTTACCTGCAGTTGTCATCGTACCACCAACGGCTTCTACGTGTTCCGCAATCGTTTTATCAACGGTTTGGTCTTCGTAACCTGGCAATGTTTTGCCGGCACCACCTAGTGGATAGATAACGGAGAACGTAGGTTTTTCCGCACTTTCATCGGTACGAGAACGAGCCATCAACAATAAACCGAGTTGATCTGCCCCAGGGAAGCTGCCATATTGTGTACGTGGAATGCCCTTGGAGTATTGATTTAAATAGCGTCCTTCCAATGCGGATTGAGACAATTGGGAGGTATCATCATGGCCCAATGCAAAGTATGCAAAGACACCATTACGCGCTTCATCGATCAAGTCTTTATTCACTTGCATATTTTTTTGACGGCGAGAGAACCAGTCTTGTAGATATTCTACAGGGACAGAGGCTTGCAAGCTCATCAATTTTTGTGTTTCCGCTTGTGTCAATGTGCCGGCATCCAATTTATCTTGTAGCGCAGCAATTTGGAATATGGTTGGACCATAATCTGCATAGTAGGATGGTTCTGTACCACCCCCACTAGCGCGTGGGGAACGCATTACGGTACCAAAACCATAAATGCGTATATTTTTATGGTTTGCCTTAAGCGCTTCGATGCGTTTTAAACGATTTTCCAATGTGCTCAATGGCAAATTATGTTTACGAGAATCCACAAGGCCGCCATAGATTAAGGTATCTGTACTCAATACCATAACATCGGCACGGCCCGCATTTTGCTCTACCCAATTCCAGATTTGATCGGCTTGCCCTTTGTAGGTTTTACCAGAAATCAAATTTTGTGGTGGTGTTAACACCGTCATTCCCGCTGCCTTTGCAGTATCAACTGTATATTGTAGGCTTACTGGACGATCATCTTGCGGAACATATAACACAGTTTCCGCATCAACTTGAATGGATGTACCCGTAGCAATAGCCGTAACCATTAACGCTACTTTCAACCATTTTTTAGACATAGGTTAAACTCCTTTATCAAGCACGCTTGTGCGTACCATTTCACAACTGTTGTAAGGGATACAATCATAAAAAAATAACTAATATTACAATTATATCACTTAGTCATAATTTGGCAAATATATCGCATAAAACCGATTATTATCTGACACGAGGCAGGCTCCAGTGATATTTTATAGCTAGTAGACGAATAACAAGCACAATGGTGAAAGCCCCATATACGGCTTGGCCCGCCCAATCGCTAATTACCAGTAGATAATAGGCTATACCGCCAATAATACTAGGCAACGCATATACGTCTTCTTTCAGTACGGAAGGCACGCGCTGTGCCAACATATCGCGCAGAATGCCACCACCTACAGCGGTAATCGTACCAAGCAATACGATGAATATAGGCAAGTCCGGATATAGTGTATATCCTGCGGAGGCACCCGTTACGGTAAAGGATGCTAAGCCAAGAGCATCGGCAAACAAATAACTAGCGCGGCTGCGAGGCCCCATTATGTTGCGATGATAGCGACTGTTATAAATAGCAAATACAATAAAGGTTACCACGAGGACGACCGTAACATACACTACATTACGAAGTGAATTGGGCGGGAAATAGCCTAATAGTACATCACGAATCACACCGCCCCCAATAGCGGTAGCAAGCGCGAGCACGGCCATGCCAAAAATATCCATTTTACGGGACACACCCACAAGTGCGCCTGATACGGCGAATGCGATGGTACCAATCATGTCAAACATATACCAAATAATATCCATACTAGCCTCACACAAGCAACTGACACAACGATTAAATCTATTCGCAAAAATACGATAAAATATGATAGACTCTATGTAAGATATTATACATTAAGAGGTGCAATAATGACAAAAGACCTAATGGATTCAACCGAACTTAATACAATGGACGAGCGCAGTCGTGACGAATACTTTATGAGCCTTGCCATCGAAGAAGGCAAAAAAGCGTATGCCCTTGGCGAAATTCCTATTGGCGCCATTTTGGTCCATGATAATCAAGTCATTTCACGTCATCATAACCGCCGTGAACTAGATCATGATGCAACAGCTCACGCCGAGGTTCTCGTCATCCGTGAAGCCTGTAATAGCCTAAGACGTTGGCGGTTGACTGGATGCACCCTGTATGTTACGATAGAGCCGTGTCCTATGTGCGCAGGGGCCATTATTAACAGCCGTATTGATCGCGTTGTATATGGTGCTAGCGACTACAAAGGAGGCGCCGTAGAATCTCTGTTTAATGTGCTATCCCACCCGGGATTGAACCATGAGCCACAATTGCAAGCAGGCATCCTCGCTGATGAATGCAGCCAATTGATGAAAGATTTCTTTAAAGAGCGTCGTAAAGCACGGAGGAGTACCCAAGAGGCTGAAGGGTCCGCACTCGAAATGCGGTAGGTCGGGCAACCGGCGCGGGGGTTCAAATCCCTCCTCCTCTGCCATATTTAAAATGATAATGATAGAGATATAATAGATAAACCTAGATACACATAATACAGATGTTATCTAGGTTTTATTTGTATACATATAGTATATAATATAAATATATTATATATTACATCATCAATCAACGAGGTTTACTATGCAAAAGTATTATCCTTATCTCATCACGCTGAGTCACATGATTAATGACTCATGCCAAAGTGTATTACCTGCATTATTGCCGCTGTTTATCTATACGTATGGACTGTCCTTGGAGCAAGCAGGTTTTCTTATCTTAGCGAACACGGCATTATCGTCATTGCTACAGCCATTGCTAGGGTATATTTCAGACAAGCTCAATCAGCCACGACTCATTGCAGCAGGCACGTTATTATCCGCATGTAGTACGGGGATGATGGGTTTTGTTTCGTCTTATGAAAGTCTCCTTGTATGTGCCACACTAGCCGGTGTAGGTTCTTCTATTTTCCATCCTGAAGGGGCAAAAATTATGAACCGCCTCGGAGGTGGCAAGAAGGGCAAAGCAATGGGAACCTTCGCCATCGGCGGTAGTTCAGGCTTCGCCTTTGGTCCTCTATTTGCTGGCGCTATCGCCTATACAGTGGGTGCACATGGTCTAGCAGCTTTCACCGTAGCCGGTATTATTATATCTACCGTTCTATTCCTACTCATGCCACGTATCGTAGCTCATGCCCAAACTATCGACCAAGCTGTAGCCACCGAAAATCCAACAGTTGCGGCTCAGCCACTGAAAAATTATTGGAAATATTTTGGCATATTGTTCATCATTATTCTAAGCCAATCGGTTAATTTCCGCGTTATTAATGCATTTATCCCTGTATTCTGGACTCATGAACTCGGCACGAGCCCCGAACAAGGTAGTTTTGCATTAACCGTATTCTTTAGCATCGGCATCTTTATGACCTACATCGGTGGCTTATTGGGCGATAAATACGGTCCTATCAAAATCATTAGATTATCTCTGTTGATTTGGTTGCCATCCATGTTCCTATTAACACAAGTCCCTGAGTTTTCTGTAACGATTATGATGCCACTCGCCTATCTGATTTTACTCATGATTGGTGCTGCAAAGGCCATCAGTTACAGCCCTGTTATTGTACTGGGCCAAACTTATCTAGCTAAGAGCATCGGATTTGCATCAGGCATCACCCTTGGCGTAAGCCAAACAATCGGCGGCATCATCGCACCGGTTGTAGGGAATTTAGCAGATACCTATTCCCTACCAGCAGCCATGATGACACTAGTTCCATTCCTTATTGTGGGACTGGTCGCATCATTGCTACTAAAGGATCCTAAAAAATTACAATAACATTAGAAAAACAGCGTTATAACCAAACGGGTCATAACGCTGTTTTCTTATTTATAGGATTATAGGACGAACTGTTTTCCGTATATAAAACCAATTAATGCTTTAACATTTCATTCAAAATAACCACATCAGTTTCTTTCATGCCTTGTGCTACGATACCGATACTTTTAATCGTATCATCAACGGAGTTGGCTACAAGGCCATCACCCTTTTGATAGCTCTTGTTAAGGCGAGCTTGTTTATAGCCCATGAAAGCTCCATCTAAGGAGATAGCAATTTTACCGGCACAAGATGGTTTCGCCCCATCACATACGATACCAGATAGGCTAACAAGGCCATTTACAAGTGTATCTTCGATAATATCTTTACTATCGCCTTTCAAGAAGGCAATACCAGCTACACTTACAATGCCAGCCGATACGACACCACAGTATGCGGATAGTTTACCAATACCAGATTTAACGTAAAGCGTTAACAAATTGGCAAATACAAGGGATCGATATAATTCCTCATCGGTTTTATCGAGTTCCTCAGCAGTTGTAATGATAGGCATTGAAACGGTCAATCCTTGATTGCCAGAGCCGGAGCAAATAACTACAGGCAACGGGCACCCACTCATGCGTGCATCGGATCCTGCTGCGGCACGAGCCTTACACTTTGTTTCTAGAGATGGGGTTTCATCATCAAGCAATAACAATCGACCAATATTGGCACCATAATCATTGGATAACCCTTCATTTGAAATGGCCGTATTATATTCTACCTGTTGCTTAATGCTAGGTAAGATACCGGAAATGTCACCAGCTTTTGCAAATTCGTAGATACTATCGAATGTCATCGGGCAAGTACTACTTTCAGCCTCTTTAATTTCATTAACAGTTTCAGAAATCACGTTTTCATCTATGGACACATAGGTAATATTGGTATGTGCATTTTCAATGCGTACCACTGCCGTATGTTCATCGGTGGTGGCCGTAATTTCAATGTAGAGATTATCAACACCTTCCGCTAGTTCTACAGTGCAAAAGTTAGCCTCTAATATGGTGCCTAACCATTTACGATCTTCATCGGTAGCCGATTCTAACACCTCTAGTTCTCGTTCTGGATGGCCTACGATGGCGCCGAGCACGGTAGCCGCAGCTAAGCCTTTGCGGCCTCCAGAGTTCGGAATGACCACTGATTTTACGTTTTTAATGATATTGGCACTGCATCGCGCATGAATGTGGTTGGGAAACTCATCCAATACGGATGCGGCCTTGGCTGCTGCATAGGCAAGCGCAATTGGCTCTGTACAGCCAAAGGCAGGTTTCATTTCTTTTTGTAATAATGAAATATAATCCATATTATACTTCCGCGATGATTTCCACTTCTACTGCAACGCCCAATGGAAGATCTTTTACAGCCACGCAAGAACGAGCTGGTTTAGATGTAAAATATTTTGCATATACTTCGTTGAAAGGTTTGAAGTCATTGATATCAGCTAAGAAGCATGTTGTTTTGATAACCTTGGAGAAATCAGAACCTGCTTCGGCTAATACAGCTTCAATATTTTTACATACTTGTTCAGTTTGTGCTTCGATACCGCCTTCAACTACGGAACCTGTAGCAGGGTTAATCGCTACCTGACCAGAAGCGAACAAGAAACCGCCAGCTACTTTAGCTTGGGAATAGGGACCTACTGCTGCAGGCGCTTTATCTGTGTGAATTGTTTTCATAATAGGACTCCTTTTACAATACATACATCATATAGAAATTATTATACATTAATATCGATGTTTTTCAATATATTTTATTTAATCGATTTGAAAGCATCTGCAAAGATTGGCATAAAGTATTGACGTTGTACATCACTAGTCAATGCCAAGAACAATGTAGGCTTTTGTGGATTCATTACGAGTGCCGCTTTTGCATAATATGGGAATTTAATACCTTCCGCATCAACTAATACACGAGAACCTACGGTATATGTTTGATACTTTGTATTATTCATTTTCTCCATTTGTTCTGTGTTTTCTACAGTAATGGTAGTAGGATTTTTGCTTTCACCGACAATACCAACGGCGGTGCTGTAATCTTTACCAGCACTTACATAGATGGAACCGGGCACGTTCTTATCTGGTAATGTAAATGTTTTAGATTCTTTTGGCAACAGATTATTAACCGTAGTCAACATGAGTTGTTCTGTAATCGGATCCAACTCACCATTATTGAGTATGGCTAATACAGGAAGGACAGACGCATTAGCCTTAGGGTTATCAAACAATGCATTGGCTGCTGTTTTCAAATCTACGGCTACTAACAAAGCGTCCTTTTGGCCGGTTTTATCTTCCCCTTGTAATTGATATACATCATAAGAAACGCCCATATAGTTAAGCGCAGATAATGCATCCTCATTACTTTGGCGAGTCCGTTTATTCGTAGTTGGTTTTGCATTATCCTTGATAAGCAAATCCTTTATAATATCCACAGAATCTGTAGTAGATGCGGTTGCTACCGTAACTGTATTCGGAACAGACATGGATCCTGCTATGGTTTTTACATCTTTTGCACCCGCAAAACTAGTAACTGCACCAACTAAACAAGCTGCTAGCACAAGAGTTTTTAATGGTTTCATTATTTATTGCCTCCCTTTAGGGTTTTCAATCCATACATGGATTCTAATTGTCCTGACCAGTAGTCTCGGCTCGTATCTTCGGTTGCCAAGATTTGTACTGTAAGCCCATCGTTTTGTGGCATTGCATACATAGTTAAACTACCAGGCAATACAAAGCCATCATATTTTAAGCTGCCGCGCACACTCATACCGGCCATAGCACCAAACTTAGATGTATATGGTTTAAATGATATTTCTGTAGCACCCATTGTAAAGTTAGGGATGACTCTCTTAAACAGATCTACGCCCTCTTGCACACTTTGTTTATTCTTTTGCGACAACGATGCATCTTGCATAGCATTTTGTTGTATTGTTTTAATCATATCGCGATGCATAGTAGCATTTAAATTTGCTATTTGTGGCTCTAACATCTTGCGATCAAGTGTAACTGTGGCCATTTTTGAAATAAACTTCTCTGCATTAGATTTTGTGTAAGGCTCGCTAACAGATTGTGCTTTCACTTGTTTATCGGCCATTGCTACGTTAACAATTTGAGTAGCTGTACGATCGAGATAATTAATCGCCTCTTTATTTACATTGTATGTAAGCAACCAACCTGTATGATGACCTAATGTACTATCCCCAGATAATTGGTACAAACTATACCCATCTAAGGCAGTACCTTTAAATTCCTCTTTTACCATTGGGTAGGATGTTTTTATGCGGTCATTCATAGATTTTGCAGCTCGCTCATTAGCTGTTTGAAGGGTCTTATTTTGTTCCATCGTTCTGAAAGTAGGATTTGTAGGAATCGCATCTACAGCTACCGCGTGTACACCATTATTAGTGGTAGCATACTGACCATAGCCTAAATCAATTGTATCGGCACAAGCTACAGCCGCCATACCTACCGTTAAGCAGGTAGCGCAAGCTAGTGTCATTACCTTCTTACTCCACGTTTTCATAGTCTCACCTCATGAATATATGAATTGAATTATATAAGTAAGTTAAATTAAGAATTTTAAATATACATATAATATTATACTATATAATTGTGCTAACATGATAGGTACACCAAATTTACATTTCTCCTAATGTACTATACAATACTTAAAGATAAGAAAACGTATTTCTAACAGAAAGGAGTTGGCATTTCGCCACACCATTATGATACAAGAATTAATTCCCCTCACTAGACCTCGCACATTGGCCGCTGCATTAGGGCCAACTATCTTAGGTGCTGCATTTAGTTATTATACCTTCGGTGCACTTCATGGCACAGGACTCGCCATATTCCATACAATTCTTATATTTTTAGCCGTCGTATCGGCTCAAATCATCGCTAATTTATGGAATGAATTGAAAGATTTTAAATCTGGTCTTGATGCGGGGCAAAAAATAGGTAATGCTGGTTCCCTTACCCGTGGTGCAGTGACGCCAAAGCTCATCTCCACTATGATTAAGGTTCTTATGATTGTACCTATCATCATCGGCCTATACCTATCAGCCACCATTACATGGTGGTACATTCCGGCCGGCATCATCTGTATTTTAATTAGTTTTTTGTATTCAGGTGGCCCAAAGCCAATTTCTCGCACACCATTTGGGGAAATCTCATCCGGTATCGCCATGGGTTTTGCTATTGTCCTCATTACAGGCTTTGCGTGGACGCGTGAACTTTCACTAGCATTCCTAATCCCTGCACTACCGGCTACCCTATTAGTTGGATCCATCATGCTCACCAACAACATTCGAGATATTCGAAACGATGAAAAACACGGCCGTCGTACATTACCAATTGTATTAGGCCGCGACCGTGCCATCAGCCTTATGAGCATCACTTATATCTTTAACTTCATCTGGATTGGTGCATGGATCTATTTGAAAGTCCTCCCTATTCCAGCATTACTCGCATTAATAGCCATTATCCCAGCATTTAAAACCATTAACATATTCTATACCCATGTAGATGAAATCAAACTAGATAAAGCCATGGGTACCACTGCTGGTGCCGCCATGTTGTACCAATTACTATTAAGTATAGGGCTCATTATAGGTAAGTAAAAAAGAAGATAAGCCATCCTAAATTACGACTTTGGCCCTGCGAAGGCCGAAGGCCGGAGTCAGACCCGGCCGGTGGAGTTATTTAGGGTGGCTTATCTTTTACATTTACGTATAATGAGCCCTATAACTTTTAGTTATGGATAACCTCTAATAATACATAGTTGCGGAATAGGAAATAATTTAGTACTATAAGCTTATCGAATTACATTTAATTTTCTCGAAAAGGAGAGTGTTTGTATGAACAAATTTTTAGCATTAGCGGCTACAGTCGTTCTCGGCGGTGCGCTATTAATCGCAGGTTGCGGCAGCGATAATAACAAAGCGGCTAACAGCGGTGACAAACAAGTATTAAAAATTGGTGCTACTGCAGTACCACATGCGGAAATCTTAGAACAAGTAAAACCCATCTTGGCAAAAGATAACATCGATTTACAAATCACAGAATTCACTGATTATAACACACCTAACCTTGCATTAGGCGATAAAGAAATCGACGCTAACTTCTTCCAACATGTACCATACATGGAAGAATTTGCAAAAGCACATAACCTTCCTCTAGTATCTGCTGGTGGTGTTCATCTCGAACCAATGGGCTTATATTCCCGTCAAATCAAAGATTTAAAAGACCTTCCTAAAGGTGCAAAAATCGCTATTCCTAATGACCCTACAAATGGTGGTCGTGCATTAATGTTATTACAAAAAGCTGGTCTTATCACATTGAAAGACTCTAACAATATCTTATCCACTGTACAAGATATCGCTTCTAACCCTAATGGTTACCAATTCGTAGAATTAGAAGCAGCTCAAGTGCCTCGTTCCATCGACGATGTTGCACTAGCAGCTATCAACACTAACTTTGCATTAAATGCAGGTCTTAACCCTGGTAAAGATGCATTGTTCATCGAATCCAACGATTCCCCTTACGTAAACGTCGTAACTGTTCTTAAAGGCAATGAAAATGACCCTCGCATCAAGAAATTGATGGAAGCTCTTCATAGCCCTGAAATCAAAAAATTTATTCAAGATAAATACCAAGGTGCAATTGTTCCTGCATTCTAATGGTCATTATCTTACACTAAAAGGCTGGAGCCACGTGCTCCAGCCTTTTTCTTATAATCTTACGCAATGATTGTTTACGACTATATTTTTTTGTAGTTATCCCATTTGTGAAAACGATACCCTACGCCCCAAACGGTATCAATATATTCCTCATCTCGGAATTGTTTATCAATTTTTGCCCTTAATCTATTGATATGAACCATAACGGTAGATGTCTCACCTAAAGAATCAATCCCCCAAATACTTTCAAAAACCTCTTCTTTGGTAAACACACGATTAGGCGTAGATGCAAGAAGTACTAAAATATCATATTCTCGCGGTGTTAGATTCACCTCGGCGCCACCTAAAAAAACTTGATGTGAATCTAACATAATTTCTAAACTGCCTGCAGAAATCTTTGGATCAATGGCCACCACCATGGGGCTCAAGCTATTACGTATTCTGTTATAACGTTGAATATGCGACTTCACCCGAGCTACTAATTCAGCAGGACTAAAGGGTTTAATCATATAATCATCGGCACCTAGACCTAAGCCTCGTATCTTATCAATATCTTCTCGCTTAGCACTAACCATGATAATGGGAATTTCTTTTTCTTTTCGAATATCTCGGCAAACAGAAAATCCATCCTTTTTAGGAATCATAATATCAAGTAGTATGAGGTCGTACTCATTATTAAGTGCCCTATTCAAGCCATCTATACCATTTGTTTCAATATCGACTTCAAAGCCTTCAATTTCCAAATAATCACGTTCAAGTTCATAGATGCCCATATCATCTTCAATAATCAAAACTTTACCCATACATTACTCCTTTATGCGAGGAAATTCCATCACAATAGATAATCCAGTACCGCTTTCATTATGTTCAGCGTAAATAACACCATTCATATCTTCAACAATTTGTTTTACAATAGCTAAACCTATGCCATTGCCATTAGCCACTTCTGTACGCGCCTCATCAGTACGGAAAAAGATATCAAACAAACGATGTAATTCCTCTGTAGATACACCTCGTCCATCATCAGAAAATCTCACTCTATAACCATCAGTCGTTCTGGTCGTTGCTATGTCGATGGCAACAGAGTCACCATTCCTATATTTCAAGCTATTAGATACAAGATTATCTAAAACGCGGTAAAATTGCTCTCGATCAATGGCAATCATGCCATCACTGGCATCATATGTTTCATATAAATGGATATGTTCATGTTCATCAAGATGACGACTGGCAACATATTCTCGTAGTAAATCATCTAATACATAGATATGCCGATCATAGTGAATTTGTTTTAATTCCAACTTAGAAAAATCAGATAACATGGTAACTAAATGTTCAATCCGGCCCGCCATATCATAAATCCGCTGTACATATTTCGCTCGTTTTTCTTCTGTGTTGGCAACTCCTTCAAGTATACCACTAGCATACCCTTTTACAGAGGTAAGCGGTGTGGAAATATCATGACAAATACCAGCAATCATTTCCCGTCTCCGATCTTCGTAAACGGCCTGTTCTTCACGTGCCTTCAATAAGGCAGCTTGCATATTATTGAAAGCCTCACATGTATCACCTAGTTCGTCATGTGTTCTGACAGTAATAATCTTAGGCTCTGTACCATCTTTAAGAGTATCCGCTGCAGCTTTTAAATCTTTCACAGGTCGCAAAACATATTGTGCTAAACGATTAGAAATATATATGCCTATACCAATAACAATAGCCAGCATCACTATAATACCAATACCAAATGCACCTTCAACGAGTTTCTTATCCATCGACTCTGGTCCCATACTCTTGGCCATAAATGGAATTTGGCCATATCCATAGATTGTGAGTCCCGTTCCATACGAATTTACATAAGTAAGTTGATTTCCTTGCCAATTTAAATAATGAACAGAACCGGATGCGTCCATTGTAGTATCAAAGTTCTTCAACAGACCGTCTACATCTAAACCTGATGTAGAATAAGCCACTTGATTATTCTCAAGAATAACTATATTTAGACCTTGTGCTTCTAGTACCGCACTACTATCTAAAATATCACTTATAGATGTGGATTCCTTTGAAAGTTCTTTATTGATTTGCTCGAGTCCTAGTTGGAATACTTGTGCCTGAATCGTGCTAGGTGCGAGCATCATCCATTGGCGATGAGCAACTGGATTTGTATAGCGAATAACGCCCCATAGCATAGATAATGAAGTTATTAATACTACAAAGGGTACGATGATAATTAATAAGTTACTAATTATCATCTTTTTTTGTACACCTAAATGATTAAACCAATTAAATACCATAATAACCTCCTTTTCATTTATTATACAAAGTCATATTCTGGCTGTCATGATAGAAAAACTAATCTTTTCCAATACGTAATTCTGTCGTTATAATTTCGTAATATTTATCCTTTATGATGTACTTATACAATTAAGTCATCACTAAAAAAGGAGAGATATATGAATTACGAATTATTTCAACTCATTAATAACCTCGCAGGCACCTACACTTGGCTAGATATATCTATGATATTGACTGTGAAATATCTGGCAGGTTGCTTCGCTGCATTACTTTTTCTATTATTAGGACTTGGAATTTATTACAAGGACAAAACACTTTTAAAAACAAGTATACATACCATAGTGTTTCTAGGTATCATATTAATTACTCATAGTATTATTGGATCCATAATTCAAGAACCTAGACCTTTTGTCACACATACAGTACATCTTCTAATTCCTCACGCTGCTGACTCTAGTTTTCCTAGCACGCATGCAATGGCTATGACAGCTATTGCATTACCAATTTTTGCCACTTATAAAAGATTGGGAACAATACTGTTAATAGGCACTATCGTAACGGGGTGTGCCAAGGTATTTGTAGGACACCATTACCCACTTGATATCATCATGGGGATACTCATTACCTACTTATTATTTAAAATTTCTCAAAACTATATTTCTTCGATTATTGATAAACTGTTACATCACCCTAAATACAATATTTTCCGTATACTTGCAAACATAAAACAATGTGTACGTCTCATAAAAAAATCACAAGCACCATTGCGTGATCAATTTAATATAAAGGGCTAAATCGATGAAATATATATTAAAAAATAAGGACTATCATATTTTTATAGTCCTTATTTTATCCTCTATCGTCTATTTTATTGGCAATACTTGGCTCGGTATTACGGATCCTGTAGAAAGCAATTATGCACTAACCGCCAAGGAGATGATTATCAACCAAAACTATTTATCTCCACAGATTTTTGGACATTATTGGTATGATAAACCAATATTTTATTACTGGGAACTAATTTTAGGATTTAAACTATTTGGCATATCAAACTTTGGGGCACGATTTTTCTCTGGTCTATTAGCACTATGCAATATTTTCCTCATATACCGTTTTGTGAAATCACAAACAAGCCATATCATCGCTATTCTTAGTGCTATTATCGTATCCATATCTGCAGAATATTGGATTATCGCTAAGGCTGTTATAACAGATATGACCTTGGGTTTATGTTTTAACGCTACATTAATGGGATTTTATATGGGCTATACACTCCATAAAGAACATGCTACTCATTATAAAATCTATTATCTATCTGCTTATATCGCATCAGCTATTGCAGTCTTAACAAAAGGGCCTATTGGCTTTTTATTACCAGGGCTCATCATACTCGTATACCTAATAATTCGCAAAGATCTTCGCGAATTATTAAGCCTCCAACTCATACCAGGTCTATTCATCCTTCTCACCCTTGGGGGTAGTTGGTATTACTATATGTACGCAACTCATGGAAATGACTTTATCAATGTCTTTTTAGGCGTCCATAATTGGTTACGTGCGACCGTATCAGAACACCCTCGGTATAATGTTTGGTACTATTACATCCCTATTACGATAATCGCGTTATTACCTTGGTCCATTTTACTGCCAAAACTAGTATATACAAACCGAAGAAATTGGTTTACTAACGTTCCCTTTCATACTTTTTTAGCAGTCTGGGCGGGCACAGTAATCCTTTTCTTCTCATGTATGGCAACCAAGTACTCCACCTATACATTCCCTGCGCTAACACCACTAGCTATATTAATGGCTATCATGTGCCATGAGCGAACTTCACTCATATGTAAAACTGCACTGGTTATGGGCATTGCCTATATTACACTGACCTTTACGATTGCTATACCACAAATGGATATGGCATCTAGTCCAACCATTAGTAACTATATTAGTCAATCGATAAGCCAGGATGCTCTCGTTGTACAAGGCAGTGGCAGATATCGCGTTTCACCAACCTACTATAGCGATCATAAAGTCTATAAGTTGATTGGCGCTGATGAAGTAGCCCCTGACCCAAACACAATTTCATGGAATGCCAAAGAGGTTATGCCATTTATATCCGTTAATAATCTACCTAAAGATAAAGACATCTATCTACTCATCTATGGTGATGATAGTTTTCCATCCACACTCAATCAAAATCATTGGAGAAAAATATATTCCACTGTAGAAGGATCTATTTACCAATTAGCTCGCTCTCCGAAAAACTAAACGGCAATAGTTCTTCTATAGTTACTATTTTTACATTCCCCATTAGGTTTCCCATTATAATAATAGGAATCTTAAATTCAGCTACTACCTGACGACACGCGCCACATGGTGCACAAGGCCCTTCCGTATCAGCAACTACGGCAAGGGCCTTAAATTTTGTATGCCCTTCGGATACGGCTTTAAAAACAGCCGTTCGTTCTGCACAGTTGGTAAGCCCATAGGATGCATTTTCTATGTTACAACCTTCGTAAATGGTACCATCTTCGCATAACAAAGCAGCTCCAACAGCAAAATGTGAATACGGACAATATGCGTTTTCACGAGCTTTTATAGCACGGTTCACAAGGTTTTGAATTTCTAATTCTGTCATATACGGCTCCTTATTCCACAATATCAAGGATGGTATCAACTACACGTGGCACTTCTTCGCCAATCGTAATAGCCTCTATATAGGTCTTAGCCGCATTGGCAAGTAAGCTTTCATCGGAAGCATACAAGGTTGCTACACATTCACCAGTAGTAATGGCATCACCCGTTTTTTTGTGCATGATAATACCTGCACTATAATCGATAGGGGCATCTTTTACGGTGCGTCCCGCACCGAGCATAACAGACGCTATACCACATTGTTCGGTATTCATATGGGTAATGTAACCAGCCTTAGGCGCTATTACATCATATGTACATTGGCCGATAGCTAGTAGGCTTTCATCATCAATCACAGAGCTATTACCACCTTGAGCGTCAATCATGAGGCGTAGACGTTCGAGTGCAGCGCCAGAATCGAGAGTCTCACGCACACGAGTTAGGGCGGTTTCATAGTCGCAGATGTGGCTTAAAACGAGCATGTGAGCAGCCATGATAATACATTCATGGGTCAAGTCCTCAGGGCCATGACCTTTTAATGTATCAATGACCTCACGAATTTCTAAGGCATTGCCTATGGCATGACCAAGGGGCCGATCCATATCCGTCAAAACAGCCTTAACGGAACGACCGTTTTCACGTCCAATATCTACCATAGCCTTAGCCAAGGCACGGGCATCATCAATGGTTTTCATAAAGGCCCCACTACCGACCTTTACATCTAGTAGAATGGCTTGCGCACCAGATGCCAATTTCTTGCTCATCACGGAGGAAGCAATAAGAGGAATACTGTCCACTGTTCCCGTTACGTCGCGCAAAGCGTAGAGTTTTTTATCGGCTGGTGCCAAGCCTTCTGATTGACCTATAACGGCAAGGCCTATTCTATTCACTTGGGCGATAAAATCTTCTTGGCTTAAGGATACTTTCAAATGAGGAATCGATTCCATTTTATCGATAGTCCCCCCTGTATGCCCTAGGCCTCTACCAGACATTTTTGCGACCTTACCACCACAGGCGGCCACTAAAGGAGCAATGATAAGTGTCGTCTTATCCCCTACACCACCTGTACTATGTTTATCTACGGTGATACCATCAATTGACGATAAATCCACCATTTGTCCTGACTGAGCCATCGAGAGTGTCAACGTACCGAGTTCACGAGCATTCATGCCATTAAATACGATGGTCATCAATAGAGCACTTACTTGATAATCAGGAATAGTACCATGTACATAGCCCTCTATGACAAAGCGAATTTCCTCATTTGTTAGTGCTAAATTGGCTCTTTTTTTCAAAATAATATCATACATGCGCATAGTTACACCGCCATTCTAAGAAACCACCTAAGCACTGCCTAGGTGGTTTTTCTTTATACTTCTTCGTCCAAATGATCTTTTAGGAGCTCTACGGCCGCACTCGCCCCGATACGGCTACATCCTTCTACAATATAAGCCTTCATATCAGAAATGGAACGAATGCCTCCGGCTGCCTTAATCTGTACATTAGGACCAATGTGCTTCTTAAATAGTTGCACATCTTCTAATGTAGCGCCACCACTACCAAATCCAGTTGAGGTCTTGATAAAATCTGCGCCGCCTTCCGTTACACAATGGCATAGTTCTATCTTTTCTTCATTCGTTAAGAAACAGGCCTCGATGATAACCTTTAAAATGTTATCACCGCATACGGATTTAAGAGCCTTGATTTCCTCTGTTATAGCATGAAAGTCCCCTTGTTTCGCATCACCTAGATTGATGACCATATCCACTTCTGATGCACCTTCTGCAATAGCTTGTTTCGCTTCCGCCACCTTGGATTCTGTCGTTTGATAGCCTAGAGGAAACCCAATAACGGTACAAACATTCAAATTGGGATATGCATTATGAGCGGATGCCACAAAATCAGGTGGAATGCAAACTGATGCCGTATGATAGGCCAATGCATCTTCACAAATCACCTTAATTTCGTCCCATGTAGCAATGGGTCTTAACAATGTATGATCCACATAGGTTAATAGTTCTTTACCTAACATGACTACCTCCAAAACAATCTATTATTCTATTAGGATTAGTTACCATCGTAACCGAGCACGTCTTTAGAAAAAGGACATCTGCTCTGGTTCTGGTTCCTTATGTAATTCTGCTTGTGCAGCTTTATTTTTTTCATCGATGAATGGTTCAAGAGGTACGCCTGTTTTTGAAAGTAGTTCGGGTAGTGAGTTCGCCCCTTTCAAGCGAGCTGCCTCGATAGCAACCTTGGCGCATGTTTCAGCATCATCCAATGCATAATGATGCTTAAATTCTATGCCTAAGTACGCCGCCATTGTGTTCAATTTGTGATTTACCAAATCGGGCCATACGGCACGAGAAATTTTTACAGTACACGCATAGTCAAGTTCTGGCCAAGGAATTTTATAGTAATCAAGAGTGGCACGCAATACATTCATATCGAATTTTGCATTATGGGCAATCATGATTTTTCCCTTCAAATGATTTTCATAGATAGCAGGCCATAGTTGATCAAATGTCTTTTCATGCAACACTTCTTTAGGTTCAATTCCATGAATTTCAATACATTCTGGGTCAAAGGACATAAACGGTGGTTTAATAAGACTATATGCTTTTTTGGTAATCTGCCCATTTTCAACGGTAATGACCGCTAAGGAACAGGCGCTATTTTTATATTTATTAGCTGTTTCAAAATCCAATGCTACAAAATCTAACATGGTAATCCTTTCTTAGCTATTAACAACATATTATATACATCAGTCCGATATACATATATCAACTCGTATTAGGAATCATCTTCACTTCTGTATTTATTATATCATGAACGCGAAGAAAATCGATGTATAAAAGCACTTCTTAAGCCGACTTTCACAACGGATTTTCATTGACAGGACGCCCTATTCTATGTGAAAATTATTTAGATATATAAGTACTATGGAGGTTATAACATGGCAGATGACAGATTAATCGTCGCCCTCGACGTATCCACAATGGATGCGATGAAATCTATCGTGTCCTCACTCGGGGACTCCGTTAGTTTCTATAAGGTGGGCATGGAATTATTCTACGCCGAAGGGGACCAAACGATTCGCTACTTGCAAGAGCACGGCAAACATGTATTTCTCGATTTGAAATTACATGATATTCCTAATACGGTGGCCCATGGCGTATCTTCCCTTACTCGTTTAGGCGCCAATTTAATTACCATTCATGGTCAAGGTGGCCCTATAATGATGAAAGCTGCCGCTGAGGCTGCTCGTGAAAGCGCTGAAAAACTAGGCATCGAACGTCCAAAACTATTGGCTATTACCGTTTTAACGAGCTTTGATGACGAATCTTGGACATCTATTGGCGGTCAATTACCAATTGCAGACCAAGTAATTCGCCTTGCTAAACTAGCAAAAGAATCCGGTATGGACGGTGTTGTATGTTCCGCTTTAGAGGCTAAGATGATTCGCGATGCCTGTGGACCAGATTTCCTTATCGTTACACCAGGTATTCGCCCATCCTTCGCAGCTACAAACGACCAAAAGCGCATTGCTACACCATCGAGTGCATTACAGGATGGTGCATCTCGCCTTGTTATTGGCCGCCCTATTACGCAGGCTGAACATCCACAAGAGGCGGTACGTTTAATTATTGAAGAAATGGAGAGTGTATCCAAATGATGTCAGAACAAGAAGTAAAACAATTACTTATCGATACTCAAGCAATTTTAGAAGGTCATTTCTTATTGACTTCTGGTCTACATAGCCCTATGTACGTTGAAAAATTCAACGTATTACAACATCCAAAGTACACTGAAACATTGTGTAAAGAATTGGCAGAACGCTTCCGTGATCAAAACGTAGAACTCGTTATTGGACCTATGACTGGCGGTATCTTATTAGCTCACGAAGTCGGTAAAGAATTAGGCACACGCGCTATCTTTACAGAACGTGAAAAAGGCGTTATGACATTGCGTCGTGGATTCAAAATCGAACCAGGTACACGCGTACTTATCGTAGAAGATATCGTAACTACAGGCGGTTCCGTACAAGAAGTTGTTAACGTAGTTAACCAATCCGGCGGTGAAATCGTAGGCGTAGGTCTTCTCGTTAACCGTTCTGGCGGCAAAGCTGAATTCGGTGTACCAAAAGAAAAAGTACAAGCATTGCTTAACCTCGAAGTTCCTACATACAAACCTGAAGAATGCCCTCTTTGCAAAGATGGCGTAGCTATGACAGAACGCGGTTCTAAACACATTAAATAAAACAACACAAAAAGAGCTCCTTCACCGAGGAGCTCTTTTTGTTTGTGTGTAGTTATTGTGTGTAAGAGAGAGATTCTGATACGAATGTATCACGTAGAGTGTGTGGCTCTACAGTGGCCATGAATGCACTTTCACGACCACGTTCTCTATTATTTTATGAGAGAAAAGGACTCATAAAATATGGTTAGTTTTGTGTAGTTTCTGGTGCACCTTGACCAGTTTGTTGTTGTGGTGCATTACCATTAGATTGTTGTGATCCTGGACCTTGTGGAGGCATTTGACCATTTTGATTCATATACTGACCATTATTTCGTCCCATACCATCTTGAGGCATCATTTGGTTTTGACAATTTTGGTACATATGTTGACCATTATTTGGCCCCATACCATCTTGAGGCATCATTTGATTATTTCCATCCATCATATGTTGGTCCATATGCATATTAGAACCATCATGTCTATGTGGTTTTCTAAACTGTTGTTCATTGGTTTTCATCCATTCACCAAAATTTGGTAAATCATTTACAGCAAAGGATGTACCTACCCCTACAGCACTGATTACAGTTAGAATGGCAGCAATTATAATTCGTCTCATAGGTCCTCCTTAATCTACATTGCTGAAATAACGTTCGCGTACACCACGAAGTTCAGCACCGATAAATATACATGTAAGGCCACCAAAAAGGCCTACACCTGCGAGTGCAACTAAAGTTATCATAGATAACGCAGGAAATGCGGTTACATTTTCAAATGGTTGCCATGAGCTACCTAATAAATATAAAATAGCTGGCGTAATCACCAATATAAGTACGCCTACAATATAGGCTAACGCACTGCCAATAGCAACTAATGTCTTCGATGCCTTTTTTGCCATTCCCGGCAGTTGTGGTAATAAGCGTTCTTTATACTCATCAAATCTAGCATAGATTTCTTGCATATTTACAGATTTACTTGTATTACCATCCTCATTTAACGTATCTGTAATAATTCCAGCATCTACATAGGATGCATAAATTTCCTCTGGAGTCCCCAAGGATTTAATAATTTCATCATCTGTAAGGCCTTTTTCATGGCCTACAGCAAAGTGTTCTTCATAAACCTCTATAATACTTTCAACATCAGCAACACGTGCCTTTTTAAAGATATTACGCAGTGCTTCTAAAAAACTTTTCTTATTCATTATAGTCGACTCCTTTCAACAGGATATTTACAACGCCAGAAAACTCATTCCATTCTCGTCTCATCTCGTTATAAGCCTCTCGGCCTGTATCTGTTATATGATAATATTTCCGAGAAGGCCCTGTAGAAGATTCCTTTAAATAGGTTTCAACATACTTCTCTTTTTTTAGCCTATTAAATAATGGATATATCGTTCCTTCAGAAATTTCTATGTATTCCGAAATAGTGCTTACAATTTCATATCCATAGCGATCCTGCTGTGTTAATAATGCTAGCACCAACATATCCATAACACCTTTTTTTAATTGAACTTGCATAGTTCCTCCCTTTAGGCTGTGCCTACCTGCCAATGTGAAAGCTCTCTTACGGTCACTATCATGTACTGACAAATACATAATAACACAAGGTACCTCGAATTGCAAGGTACCTTGTAAAAAAATATTTTATAAAACAAAAAATCCTTTCAACGTGCTGGAAAATACAGATAATATCTAGTGTTCCATCAGTCGAAAGGATTTTATATATAATTTTTCTATTTCTAAAACTATTAGTTAGTCGAGGATTTCCCTAATGTAACTTTAGTGCTCTTCATTTTACCATTATGAGTATAAGATACTAAAATAGTGTCGCCAGGGCTCTTGGCATCAATTTGCTCTTTCAATTCGATTAATGTGCTTACATTCTTACCATCGATTTGAGCAATCGTATCACCTTCTACAATACCAGCTCGAGCCACAGGACCGGTAGGATCCAATTGCACAATAAGAAGGCCTTCTCCTTCATAGCTTACATTATTGCGAGCCGCTGTTTGCCGATCTACAGCCCATACGCCTAAATATGGGCGAATGACCTTACCGTTTTTAATGATAGAGTCAATAATAGGTTTTGCAGAATTAATAGGAATGGCAAAGCCCATTCCTTCTACACCCTCTTTAGAAATTTTAGAGCTATTAATGCCAATTAACTCACCATCAGCATTTAGCAATGCCCCCCCAGAGTTTCCTGGGTTAATGGCAGCATCAGTTTGAATCAATGGGAAACGTTGTCCTTGATCATCAATGGTACGAGCTAAAGCACTAATTACACCAGATGTAACAGAACCTTTAAATTCAAGCCCTAATGGGTTGCCAATGGCAATTGCTGGTTCACCTACCTGTAAAGAATCGGAGTCACCGATAGCAACAGGTTGAATATTTTTAGGTGGATCTATCTTTACGACAGCTAAATCAGATTGTTCATCAGTGCCCATAACAGTACCTTTGACGGTAGTACCATCAGACAGCGAAACTGTAACCTCACCATTGCTAGCACCGGATACAACGTGGTTATTCGTTACAATATGACCTTCATTATCTATTAAAACACCTGAACCAACGCCTTCACCTGCGTAAATGGTACGATTAAAAATATCCTTTTGAAATACTTGTGTTGTAATACCCACTATGGCGGGGCCCGATTTTTTAGCCGCCTGTACAACATAGGTATTACGAGCTTCAGTCAACGGTTTTGTTTGCTTAGTTTGATTTGTCACAACACTCTGTTGCGTACCTGCTGGTGTACCAAAGAAATAATAACCTCCTCCTACACCTACGCATAGTGCAATAGCACATGCTATAATCTGTTTCTTATAATGTTTTATATTCATATACTGTCTCCTATTTTTAATTGCATACAATTAATGCACACTCATTATAGGTCTTATTCCTTAGATTTGCAATACAACAATTTCTACCATTTCTAAATAATGTGTAAAAAGGCAGAAAAACAAAAGAGGTATTCATTAGCATTAACTAATGAATACCTCTTTTGCATATAGTTTGAGAGTGTAAGGACTGTGAGAGAGAGTTATATATGAAGACGGAAAAGTTGAGAGAGAACTTATTAAGAGAGAGAAGTTAAGTGTATCTTTTCCGTATATCTTCATAATAATCCTTACAGTTATAGTATACACAAAATCTCTAAAAAATAAAGCATAGTATATAAAAAATATATAAAACTTCGATTATTTCTCTATAAGATAGCTCCTAAAAACATATATAACATCAATAGCTCACCAATCCATGAACTAAAAGTGAATTTAGTTATGCTTTTTATACAAACTTGTAACCTACACCCCAAACTGTAATGATATGTTTACTATCAGATGGATTTTCTTCGATTTCTTCACGCAAACGATTGATGTGAACTGCTACAGTTGCATAATCGCCATACGAATCTAACCCCCATACACGGGAATATAATTCTTCTTTAGAAAATACGATATCGCGGTTACGCATAAGAAATTCTAATAATTGGAATTCTTTTTTCTTAAGATGAACTTCTTTATCATTTACCCAAACTTTCATCATCTTAGGATCAAGGCGAATATCACCGGATTGAATAGCATTTGTATCAACGACATCTTTTTCAGTAAGTCGTTTATATTGTGCTAACATAGCCTTAATTTTTGCAATCAATACAGATGGAGAGAATGGTTTTTCGATGTAATCATCAGCACCTACACCAAGGCCACGAATTTTATCAATATCATCGAGGCGTGCAGTTACCATCACGATTGGTACGCGCACTTTATCACGAATGGCGCGACACACTTCAAAGCCGTCCATTTCTGGCAACATAACGTCCAAAATAATTAAATCTACTGGTGTATTCAAAGCAGCTTCAATACCATCAGTACCATTATTCATAACAGTTACGTCATAACCAGCAACCATCAAATAATCACGCTCAATATTAGCAATATCAATATCGTCTTCAATTATTAGAATATGTTCACTCATGATTTTCTCCTTTTTTCGGGAACTCTAAAATAATTCTAAGTCCATGTGGTCTAATATTTTCTATCACTACACGACCTTCGAAAATTTCCATAATACGTCTAATAATCGAAAGACCAAGTCCACTCCCCTCCTGTGGATTAGTGCGGGACGAATCAACTCGATAAAACGGACGCATAAGTCGGTCAAGTGACTCTGGCGGAACCCCAGGGCCATCATCACTTACCACACAGTACACATGACTTTCATCTTCGGTGACATCAATAACACTATGTCCTATATCTGCCATCTTATATTTTGCACTATTATTTAAAATATTTTGCAAAACCCGCTGTAATAACTGCGGATTCGCCATAATAGTAGCATCCTTAACTGTAACACGTTGGCTCAGTTCAAGACCTCTAGACTTATAATGCTCTATATGATCTTCTACAAAACCTTGTACGTATTTCCCTAATTCTATTTCCTCTGATGGTCTAGATTCCTTTTTATAGTTCAATGTTGTAATAAGGAACAATTCCTCCAACATAGAATCTAGATCATTAGCGCGCTTCAAAATGATTCCCATGTAGCGTTTTTGTTGCTCTTCGGTTGGCGCGATACCATCCCGAACGCCTTCTGCATAGGCCTTAATTGCAGTTAATGGAGTACGGATATCATGAGAGATACCTGCAAGCAATTCTTTTTGTTGCTCCTGCTCCATTTCGATTTGGTAATTAGCAGCTCGTAATGATTCCGTCATATTGCGGACGTGAATCATAATGAACTTCGTCACAAATCGGTTGATCGCAAAAAATGTAACTATAAACAAAAGTAATGCAACAATGCTAATGTAGAACGAAACGGTCTCCATCAAGCTATCACTACCATGCACAGCTCGTTTAATAGCTATATGATATAGATATGCATGACGTCCTTCATTCTTACGCATTTCGTACACAAAGGTATGATTTGACTGATAGACAATCCCTTGTAACTCAGGATTTACATCAATCAAGCCAACGATAGCAGATTCATTATAAATCTGTTGTGTACCGTAAGAATACAGAACCTTTCCCTGATCGAGAATTTCTACATACACCTCATTAGGGTCTAACAAACTATAGCTTGGTTTAACAAGAGAATCCATTAAACCATTGTCTATACCATAAAAGGTAATAGTTTCAGCCACACGGCTAACACTTTTAAACTGTTGTTCTTGCTCGATACGCAAATAGTATCCGGCATTCGCTAAAATGCGTAGTCCTGAAAAATATAACAAAAATAGAATAATTGCAATTAATATAGGAACTACAAATAGAACAACATTGGATATCCAAATTCTAATTTGTAAATTCACAGGATTACCTCAATATCATAATTAGTAGATACTCCTTATAGTGTACGCTATTTTACTCATGATTAGCAAGAGAAAATATAAAATTCGTATAAACATAAAAACAGCCCTACCAAAAAGGTAGAGCTGTTAATATTAAGATTAACGACGGTTAGCTTCGAAGAAGTTAATTGCAACTTCTGGGAACATAGCGTATGTTAATACGTCTTCTTCAGTGATGCCAGTGTAACCTTTGGAGTTCAAATCTTCAGTGTAACCTGCCAATTCAGGTTCAATAAGATCTGCTGGACGGCAAGTGATAGGTTCTTCATCATCAATGATAGTGTGACGAATTTCGTCAGAAATTTTACCAGGCAATGCACCATATTTACCGCGTACAAGGTCTTTAACTTCGTTAGGAACCATTTTATAACGGTCGCCCATCATAACGTTCATCATAGCCATTGTACCAACGATTTGGGATGTTGGAGTTACCAATGGAGGGTAACCCAAGTCTTCACGAACGCGTGGCATTTCATCCATTACGTCGAAGAAGCGATCGCCCATACCCATTTCGTTCAATTGGTTTTGAGTATTGGACAACATACCGCCAGGAATTTGGTAACGACGAACAGCTGGGATTACATCGCTAGCTGGTTTCAAGTTGAATTCTTCAGCGATTTGTTGTTTTACTTTGCGGAAATGATCAACTAATGGAATATATTTATCAAGGTCAAGACCAAGATCCCATTCAGTGCCTTTGAACATTTCGATCATAGTTTCAGTAGCTGGTTGGCTAGTTGCATGAGCGAATGGGGAGATAGCAGTATCGATGATATCTACACCAGCTTTAGCAGCTTCCCAGTATGTAGTGCTTGCAAGACCGCAAGTGAAATGGCTGTGCAAGTCGATTGGCAATTCACCAAAACGTTTTTTGAAAGTAGAAACTAAATCATATGCATCAGCAGGTCCTAACAAACCGGACATATCTTTAATGCAAAGAGAATCAGTACCCATTTCAACCAAAGTTTCAGCAACTTTCAAGAAGCTTTCAGTTGTATGAACTGGAGAAATAGTGTATACCATAGCGGATTGAACGTGTGCGCCTGCTTTTTTGGAATATTTAATAGCAGCTTCCATGTTACGAGGGTCGTTCAATGCGTCGAAAATACGGATACGGTCGATACCATTTTTTACAGCAGCTTTACAGAATGCTTCCACTACATCATCAGAGTAATGTTTGTAGCCCAACAAGTTTTGGCCACGAAGTAACATTTGTAGTGGTGTATTTTTTACATTAGCTTTTAATTTGCGAAGACGTTCCCATGGATCTTCGTTCAAGAAACGAAGACAGCTATCATAAGTAGCGCCGCCCCAACATTCAAGAGCTTCATAACCGATTTCATCTAAAAGGCCAAGCACTGGTTCCATTTGTTCGTAACGCATGCGAGTTGCCAAAATAGATTGATGACCGTCACGAAGAACGGTTTCACAGATTCTTAATTTTTTAGCCATGTTAATCCTCCAATTCGAAATAGTAAGGTGATGTAATTTTATACATACACGCAATGACTATCTCATACCTATTTATCAACAATTCCTATAGTTCCTACTTATGTAGGTAAAATATGCTAGGAATTATTGGAACATACTTATATTAGACTACTTCTAAAATTCTTTGTCAACAAGTATATTATGCTTATTTATCATCAAAAAGCATGCATTTTTGATATAAAAGTGTAAAAAAAATCACCAAAAACTCTCGTTATGCTAGATTTTATCTTGCATTTTTAATCATTACCAAATGAGTATGTTAATGAGAATGTAAAAGCAAACTAATCCTCATATCGTTATAATTTTTATTTATGTACAAAAGTATATCAGTATTTATTGATGTAGTACAACGAATTATCTTGATTTACAGATCTTGTTATCACTTTTTTTGATAACTGATAAAGGTAATCTAACATTCATGAATATACATTTTCTATTTCAAATATACTTTTTATTTTACCTTTTTAGGTGCTGTTTCAAGAACAATATTCTTGCCATCTCGTTTTACTTGGATAGAGAATGCCCCTTCGCCCTCTTTAAAATACTCCATTTTAATGTCTAACAGCATCTTACCGATAAGCGTTTCCACCTTCTCAGTTAAAAATTCACGATAAAATGCATCTTGTGTTTGCTTAGGACTTTGATGAATCACAGGTTTCGCTGCATTGCGTTCCGCCTGCATCATAGTTTCTTCAAAGTTATCATTTCCACCCCATTGCTTCATCATTTCTGCGTCTGATAAGCCTTTTTGAATTTTAAACTTTGCCATTATATACTCCTATTCTACTAGTTAGACGACCAACATAATGCGTATTCTATCTAACTTTATATATTATCACTCTTATTTAAGTCTAATTCTTTACACCTAATAATTCAATAATATGTTCCTTCACCATAACTGGATCAATACCAGACATACAGTACGCTTTTCCCTTCGGACATTTTCGTTTACGGCATCCTAAGCACTCCATATCATGATTTTGTAGCACTTTATAGGTTCCAGTCAGAGGTCCCCACTCTGCGGGGTTTGTAGGGCCAAATAAAGCTATTACAGGGCGTTGTAGAGCCACGGCCATATGTAGTGCACCCGTATCACAGGCCACTACCACCTCACATTCACCAAGAAGAGCCGCCATTTCACGTAAAGTAGTCTTACCTAATTTATTGTAAACTGGCAAATTCTCTTTCTTTACATATTGCATCATTTCTTCAAACTCTTGTGCTTCTTTTGGTCCACCCAAGCATATAAAATTGCTTCTATAGGACAGGGAATCTATTAGTTGTTGCCACTTTTCATAAGGCCAGGACTTAGTCTGCCATGATGAACCTAAAACTAAACCTATCAATGGTCTATCTTTTTCTGCAAACGCCGTTTCCACTTCGAATTTAGCCCGTTGTTGCTCATCAGCTGTTATAATGAGATCCATTAGATTCATATTCTTAGTCTCAACAGGAATAGTCTCTGTGTTTAATGCACCTGGCAGTAATTTAGCTACATCAAGATATTGCTCTATAACATGCTTTGACCGATTCTTCGATTTGTAATTAGTAAATAACCAATTCAGTTCTTTAGTACCCCCTAATCCTAACCGTATAGGTGCACCAGATGCCAATAGTACAAGCCCCGTAATAAGCCGGCCTTGTACATCAACAGCTATATCGAAGTGATAAGGCTTTAAACGTTTTCGTAAATCCCACCACATATTCCACATGGTACGAAGGTGTAATTTTTTTGAATGAGCCTCATATTCATCCCGTTCCCAAGGAATTATATGATCTACATAGGGATTATGTTCTAATAATTCAGCCATGCTAGGTGTAACAATCCAATGTAATTTTGCATTCGGATACTGTTGCTTTATCCACCTTGCGGCGGCTGTGGCATGCAGTATATCACCAATATAACTGAGCCGTACAAACAATATATTCATAGACAACCGCCTTTCTCATGTATTATCGTCGCCCGTTAAATCATCATCTCGTATACTCATATACCGATTATAACGAAATATATATGAGTTCAACTTGAATTATGTCGTATAAAACTAAATAAGTTTATAAATAAAGCCTTTATAACCTGCGATTATAAAGGCTTTATATTAATTCTTTTTCTTAGAGCTAGAGTCTTTAGATGATTTATCGTTATCTTCTGTTACTTTGGTCGTATCATCACTGCCATTGGCAATAATTTCTTTCACCGCATTCATAGTTACTTCAGACAAGGTAGTCGGATTATTATATTTATAAATAGGTTTAAATCCTACGCCTAATTTACCAGAGTATACAGTTAATACATTATTATCTTCATCGACACGAGCGATATAGATGGTCTTGCTAGTATCTACACCAAGCAAACGGAATCGTCCAGGTGGATTGATAACACGCCAACCACCTTCGATACCATTAAACATGAAGATGTCGCCAGTTTTAGCATTATCATAGAAGAAATTATCTTCATCATAGAATACAGCAATACGACCAATGTCCGTAGCTTGCATGTAAACGCGACGCGTATCATAGTTCGCATCAGTTCTGTAAATCCGGTATGCACCTTCACGAACTTTTACCTTCATGTACACCACATTTGTCGCTTCGGAATAGGCCGCATCAACAATGCGACTTCCCTTTGGTACATCTTCAAGTTCTGTATCTACTTCGTGTTCCGGATCATCTGCATTGAGTCGGGCCATAACAACCTTGTTGTCCGTATACAGGCCCATAATTGCGTAGTTACGATCTGGCATCCAGTCAAAATAGCTAATGGAGCGACCTTTCAAACTAACCGTTGTAGGCTTGCTTTCACCAGCCTTATAAATCCGAAGAGATTCATCTGTAACAACAGCCATAAATTGATGGTCATAAGATACGTATTTACGTCCCTCCTTTACGTCAGGGAAGTTTTTCGTGTCATCCTTAGACGCACCAGAGACGTTAAATTCTGTAGTCGGTGCAAACATATATTGATCAAGGTACAGATACACCCCTCCTTGCAGTAGAATACCTACCGCAAAGGCGCTCAGTACACGCGTAAAAGGTTTCATTGTTCCTCCTATTTCACGATAAACGCCGTAGGAATCATCCGTTCCCCTAACAAATCGGCTGGTTTATTTACAACTTTGCCATTTAAATACAATGTAGAGCTAGAGCCACCATCGAGGTTAGCCGCAATGTATGCGCCCTTTTCATAAAGTACATCTTGCACATCACGCAAGGTAGCACCCAAGGAATAACCTGGTTGACGACCGTCGATTACAACGAACAACACAGTACCATCCTTACGTTGACCTATGGCCGTACGAGGACCTACGCCCCAACCGCCATCGCCATCGGTGATCATCTTCTTACCATCTACGATAAGAGGTGGCCCAAAGGTAATACCTTCCATAGCTTTCATATCAGCTAATTCAGTTTTATCATAGTTGCCCGCAATGAGGTTACCAGATTTGGAGAAACCTACAAAATCAACGGATTCATCAGGCCCCACATCCTTACCGATAATATAATCCCCTTCGTGAAGGATAAAGCCATATGGCAAGCGGCCTGTACCAGTACCATTAGGATCGTGAAAGCCACCGCCATTGATAGCCGCTACGGCACCATTCATTTTAGCAATATTACTTGTAGTATCCCCTTTTTCTTGAATGTTTGCAGCTGTCGCAACTTGGATACGACGAGGATCTGGAATTTCAAGCACGTACCCTACATAACGAGAAGACTCAATTTTTTCCAATTTTAAGTCTTTATCTTCGCGAGCATTAAATTTAAACAAATCTTGACTCTTTACAACGCCTACTGTCCCCAAAATAGATTGCAATTCATCGTTGCTGAATAACCATGTAATGTATTGAGGATGACGAGATTGTAAGATAGCACCAATTACGGCACGTTTTACATTATTAAATGGTCCAAACAATACCACGAATGGTGATGTGACTGCGGTAAATAAGAACACCATAATGATGAACTTTACCCAATTCTTTTTAAACAATGTATATCTCCTTATAAATCACTGTAATGTTCAGTGCTAATTCGTTCTTCAAAATGCTTGATGTCTACGGCATTACCAACCCAAACACGTAAAATATTGTATGGATTATCCCCTGTATGAGCCCAACCGGACTTCATAGCCATTGCCATCTTTATACCACTGTCTTTTGTGGCAGCATCTGTATCCTTATTTTTGTCCCCATAGGGATAACAGAACCAAGGGTTATCTGTAATTCCTAACTTATCAGCTAACGCTTGTTGTGCTTTTTGAATATTTTCCATTTGTGCGGCTTTTGAAAGTTGGCCCATTTCCACGTGTTGGAATCCATGATTAGAAATAGTTATACCATTGTCTTTCATTTCTTTTAGCTGTTCCCATGTAAGCCGCGTTCCTACATCGCCCGGATTAACAAATACAGTAGCAGCAAAACCATATTCTTTCATCAATGGATACACGATAGAGTATGTATCTGCATAACCATCATCAAAGGTTAGTACTACAGGCTTTTCAGGTACCGCTGCACCATTAACTACATAATCGTATAATTGATCCATCGTCAACGGATGGTACCCATTATCCTTGAGGAACTTCATTTGCTGACGGAATAAATCCTCGCGGATAACCGCATCATTATCTTTATCATCGCCAATCTTGTGATACATGAGCACCGGAACTCCCGACGGATGTACCATCGTAACCTGTTGTGTAGGTGGCGTTTTAGTTTCATTTTCTGTCGTTTGCTGTGAAAGCATTCCACATCCTGCTAACGCTGTAGCAATTACAATTGTGAAAAGCACTACCAATGAAAATCGTTTCATAGGTCCCCCTTTATATAGACACAATTTAATAACTTATATTATATCATTTATAAGGAGAATAGTAAAAATCAACGTGTTACAAGTACCTCGTCAATCGATTTGCGAGGTCTCGGATACATGCCTTCATCAGGAACACCGATAGCAATGATTGCTTGTACATCATGAGATATATTCAAAAAAGCTTTACTTTCACTCTGCATAAAAAACACATCATTCATCCAGAGTGTACCTAAGCCCATATCCTTTGCACCTAGTAAAATATGTTCCACAAAGGCACCTATTGCTTGTAAATCGCTTTTTTCCCAAACAGCTCGGTAATCAGGTAAATCATCATATGGATTGTATACGAATAATAAATCACTAGCCGTCTGCATCGCTTTTAAACTAATTTCCAAACTGCCAAAGTGGTCTTTTCTCGCTTTATATTGTTCAAGCACCTGAAAGCCAAGATTAACAAAAAAATCTTTATCCGCCCCTGTCACATGTATAACCTGCCAAGGCTGACGATTTTTGGGAGATGGCGCACGCATGCCCAGTTCTACCAACTCTTTAATTATATCCATGCCAACCGATGGGGATTCCTTATATCTACGCACGCTAGTACGCGAATGTATAACCTCTTTTAATTCCATATTGCTAATACCTATATATTCCTATTATTTACTATGTGCAGAGTTATATTGTAATCTACTCAATAATGTTTTAATATTTTAATTATAATACATATTACTTACACTATACTATTCAACAAAGGATTCACTATGAAAAAACGCCTTACCCTTATACAAATGGACGTCCATGTTAATGACGTAGAATATAACTATAATCGTGTTCAAGAACTACTTACTCAGTCTCTTTCTGAAAGCCCAGATATTATCGTATTACCAGAGACATGGAATACAGGATTTTATCCCTCCAAAGAATTAATCAACATCGCCGATAGAAATGGAGAACGAACAAAATCATTATTAAGTGCATTTGCGAAAGAGCATAACGTAAATATCGTAGGCGGTTCCGTCGCAGTTGCCAAAAATGATGTCGTATTCAATACGTCCTATATCTACAACCGAAAAGGCAAGCTCGTCGGAGAATACTCAAAAGTGCATGGATTTAGTCCTGCAAAAGAAGATTACTATTTCGCAGGTGGCACGCATACCACACATTTTGAGTTAGATGGCATTCCTTGTAGCACTGTCATCTGTTACGACATCCGTTTTCCAGAATTAGTGCGTATGGCCGCATTACCAAATACAGAATTGCTATTTGTACCGGCCCAATGGCCTACCATGCGCCTACGACACTGGCAAGTACTCAATGAAGTACGGGCCATCGAAAACCAACTATTTGTATGTGCTGTAAATGGCTGTGGTGCGGTTGGTCGCGTTCAAAGTACGGGCCACTCTGCTGTATATGATCCATGGGGTACAAATCTATTAGAAATGGATACTAAGGAAAGCATCGCTTCTGTGGAAATTGATTTTGCCGTTGTCGAAGACATTCGCAACAAAATAAATATATTTAGAGATCGTAAACCAGAACTGTATAATCTATAACCCTATAATACAAAAGACACATTGCAATGATTTGCAATGTGTCTTTTACATTAGAATTCAATAAGATTCCACATATCCTCTGGCACTTGTTCTAGAGGTTTATTTTTTGCTATCGCTTCTTTCAAAATATCAATCGTATCTTGAACCTCTTGTTTGTCCTTTGTATTTGGGTCATGAAGGATAACACGATTTAAAGAATCTTCACCAAATTGTTTGAGATATTCCTTTTCTACTTGGTTTAATTCACGACGTAAGTATTTCATTATTATGACCTCTACTTATAAATAAATTTCCGATGACCTACTTCTACCGCTATAATCACACAATTCGTATCACTAATATCAGCAATAACTCTATAGTTGCCAATTCTATACCGCCACAATCCTTGTTTATTACCAGTCAATGATTTACCAGAATATCGTGGATTTTCTACATTATCCAAATGTTTTATCAACCAATTAAAAATATAACGCTGTGTTGACTTATCCAACTTTGAAAATTGTCGGTCAAACCGTTTACTAAACTCTAGCTTATAAACCATACTTTGCACGCATTTCCGCTACAGAATATGTGACAGGATCCTGTTTATATTCTTTTAGAGCTTCTTGGCCTACTCTTAGATCAAAGTCATTTTCAATTTTTTCTAGTAAAGCTTTTTTAAATAGTGTAGACAATGTTTCATCCATAAATTCCGCATAGGTTTTAAACAGATTTTCTTCTTGTTCATTAAGTCTAACAGAAATAGTTGACATACAAAGCACCTCCTTATGTATTACATTGTAATACATAAGGAGGTGACTGTCTATAACTCTAATTATATTATTTTGTCATGCTTGCTTTTAATGCAGCAATTTCTGCACGAAGTTCTGGCAGCATCTACATTTTATTTATTTTTTACTATATTTATTTATCAGCCGTAGTCTACAAAGCTATATCTATACAATAAAAAATGAGTTATCATCAACGTTTAGGCATACAAAAAAGACATGTTACTCTTCTCTCGTCTCTCTCGTAACATGTCTTAATTTGTATATAGATCTCTCGAACTATATCATATTGTGTCTGGCTGAACTCTCTAATCCCTTTTTGACACGCCAGTATGTCTACAATTATTTTATATTTTAAAATAATTTATGTCAATAATTTATTTTTAGTTTAACAATTGTCATTTATAACAGAGATTAAATCAGCTAATTACAATATTAGACCTACAATTAACCGCGCTGACAGAAATAAATAATATAATTTTTCTCAGGGCTCACCGCTGCGCCTAACGCATATGGATGATTCCAATTACCACCAAAATCAAATAAATATATTACATAATCATCAGGTATTTCTACCGAATCTTCATTAAAAGAGAATCTATGTAAATATTGTTTCTGTAGTTTTCGATTCTCCGACTCAGTATAAATAGGATATTCCTTCTTATCTAAACCTACCGTATCCATCTGTTTAGGTTTTAATCTATCTCGCTCAGCCTCTACTCTCTTTCGAGTTTCTATATAACGCTTATACTTAGCATCGCTACTTTCACCATCAATTTTGATCTTATTAAATTCAGTCAACACTTGATTCTCTAATTCATATATTTCATCAACAGATTTCTCAATAGGATTATCCACTAGATTTTGCACATATTTGCCCATAGGTACTGTTGTATTTTTTACAATAACTATCGATGTAGGCATTAAGGTTTTCAAAGTATCTGCATATTCCATATTTGAATCAACATAGTTTTTTACATAAACATTGGATAGATCAGATTTCGAAATGACAACTTTAGAATCAATCCGTGCCTCATCAATGTAAGGCTTCAATTGATCTGGTGTACCACCAAAAGCCAGTTGTACATATGAACCGCCTTGCAAGAACGGAGGATTACTATGCAGATGAATATTCTTTACAAAGCTAGGTATTTGTTTAGGAAACCCTGGAATCGTAGCAACTAGCTTATAATCCTTAGGATTATTAATAGGATACTCAATTAACTCTATGAGCTTAAAAAACGCCTCTATTGATTCTTTTATCTCCTCTTTAGTTCTAGCCGTATACAGATCATAAGATTTCCCTTTATTCTTTTCTAGAAAAGCTTTAAATTCTTTCTCACTTGCTTTACTCTTTTCTGCACGCGTACTGTACGATGGAATATTAACGGGATTCGTTAATTTAATCTCCCCGTGTCCATTTTTTCTCATATAAGGGCTTACGATACGTAATGGTTTATCTCGATTACCATATCCAATACCTTGCTTATTTGTTTCCAACGTATTGTAACGTGTGATTTGTTTGAGTGCCTTTTCATCTCGATCATTATAAAGGGGATCAAAAATTTGATACTCCACATTCATATCTGACTTTTGTAAGTCTACTAATCGTTGTTTAGATCGTTTCTGACTTCGTGCTTTTAACAACTTAATCTCTTCATCTGAAAGCTCTCTTGGATATTTTGAATTACTCTTCCTAACACTTTTAAAAGCTCCAGGAATTACCTCAACAAACTCCGATGTTAAAGAATCTTCAGATTTAATATTACTTTTTACTGTAACACTAGTCTTTTGATTTGGCATTTCTACCGATGCAGCGAAACTAGATTGACTGGACAGTGCTAGTGAAAGCAGCCCTAAAGCAATATATTTTTTAATCATATCTCTCTCCCATAAAACTCTGCTCATACAGATATAAAAACAGAGGCTCTCTGTCAAATGTTGGGTTGTTCACCTTACAAGTCTTCTTTGGCACCAATCATATGTATAGTTGGTGCCATTCTTTTTGCTCAAAAGTAGAATACATACTCTAAATCTACCAAAATGACGAAGTCCATAACTTATTCGTTTTAATACTTTAATCTTATTATTAGTTCCTTCTGTATAGCCATTAGAATATGGTAGTAAGAAAGCATTAGTTAACTACTTCATCCATGCAGAAAATGATGTAAAGAAGTTATTAAATTCATTCAATCCAGATGCTTTTACTAACTCCAACCAATGAGTTAAATGTTCCGCAATTCCTTGTATACCATAGGTCGAAAAGATTTTTCTAAAAGATAATTTTAATGCATATGCTTTTCGTAAATCATCAGAAATTCGTAGTATTTCACAGAGTTTAATGTGCTCAGCTTCTGTTAGATGATCTGGATGTTTCATTAGCACGCGTCTATTCTGTTTTAACATGCGTGAATAAGCCGCTAGTTTATGTTGCTCACGCTTTCTTCTAACTTGCTCTACCGCCCAATCTACAAGGCGACATACATGATATCGAACACAGATAATATGCGCATGCGGAAATAGCACCTCCATGATGCGTTTAAACTGTATGGATATATCCATTACAATAAATTTAGCTTGTAGGCGCTCCTTATGTTTAAATGCTGCAAAATAACGGATTAATACTTGCGTATCACGTTTTGGTAAAATATCTAATATTTCATGTGTATCTGGATCAGTTAAATTAACTCGGTATTGGTAGCCTTCTGCATTTCCTTTGAATTCATCAATACCAATAACGGTAAGTAATGTCTTGGGCTTAGGTATAGTAATTATAGAGCAATAGCATAATACGGTAGTAATAGATATATCACACTCTTTTGCAATAGCTGTATACGTTAAACTTTCAGTAAGTTTATCAAATAGCATCCTAGTATTAGTGACACTTAGTTGCATATGTTTTCGTACAAATGGATTATTTTCATCAAAAGAATAACCACAATGTGGACAAATATACCGCCGCTGTCTGTATTTTCCAATTAATGGCCCACGTTGTACTTTTCCAAACTTTACCGTACGTATGCGGTAATCCTTAATATGTTTTGTGATTCCCCCGCGCTTTTGGCAAATATGTGATGTTACTGGTAATTCTATGACAAAAATAAATGTCCCATCCAATTCGTAACTATTTGTAATATATTCTTGTTTTACATTATGTAAAAATTCAGTATAATCAATAGTAGGCATATAAGCTCACATCCTTTCTTTAGGACTTTGACACTTTTATTGTAAAGCATGTGAGTCTAGTATGCTTATTTTTTTGCAAAAAAATAATGTTGGAAGTAACACCATAATGGTGTCACCCCAACATTTATTATAGAGCCTGTTTTGAACGCTCCAACGCTCCATTTTTATAAAATCTCCAAACTTAATTTTTATCACTCCTTTATCAAGCGTTTATTTGACTAAACTGATTAGTTAAATTAATATATAAATAGATACCTATACTAGGGTATATTCGAAAGGAGGGCCTTTTATGTCCCAATTTTTGTTTATGCCTTGTTCCAATTATTTAGATTAATAATATTCATCCATTAAGGGAGGAAGACAAAGGAATTTGTTTTACTTATTAATCTTTATAGCTGATACTAAGGGCGTCGTTTCTTGGGCTGTCCTAGCAGCCCTAAGTGAAGCGGTTCATCATAGAGCTAATTGCTGATAACAATTAGGTTGCCTTATATTGTTTGAAGGGGACTTCAACAGTTGATTAGGTTCTATAGTTAAGATTTCCGCAAGAAATCTTATGTGCACAGCCTTTTTAACTGGCAATATAATGCAAATGCAGTGAACTTTTGGTAAACAAATAGGATAAATTACTTCCGTATTATCAGTGCGGAAGTTTTTTATTGCCCAGGTCTATATTCATATATATTTTGAATCTATTATTTGTATGCTCGTCTTGAAAGGAGGTGCCTGTATGGAAATGAAACATGTATCGTCTTCCAATGTAGACGCCATTGGATATGAGGATGGCATTATTCAAGTCCGGTTTAAAAACGGCTCTGTATATCAATACTTCAACTGTAGTGAAAGCCTATACCACTCCTTTTTAAATGCTTCGTCAAAAGGACGATTTGTCCATCAACATTTAGTCCACAAACTACAACGTAAAATTAGATGATCAATCATATATCGGCGCACCAATTTCGGTATTACAAATATTTACAAAAGTATCTGTTACCAATATCGTCGTATGCGTTGTGCCGTTTTTTCTTATCCACTCCACTAATGGTCTAGCTGCTAGTGCTAGTTCTTTGTATTCTTTTGGGATGCACTTGTTTTCTATATTCATAGTTCCTCCTTTCAATAGCCACTAACGCTTGTTGGTGGCTTTTTGCTTTTTCGATTTGATTTCACATTTTCTAACTTATAACCTGTATATTATGCAAGTTATTATGTAAAATATATCTACTCGACTAGAGCAGTCTAATCCAAGATAATCACTAATCATTGTAGCCTCTACTACATCAAACTGTATTTTCCCATTCATTTTACTGTTAATAGTCATAATAGAAACACCTAATAACTCTGCTAAATCCGCATATGTTTTCTTATGTTCTACCAACAATCCTTTCAGTTTTTCTAGTTTCATCTTTTCACCTTACTTTTTTGCATATTATACAAGTTTCTAATTACATGCTAAATCTATTAGAAAAACATGCTAGCCATCACATGCAAGATTTTATAAAAATTTTATAATTTTTCTTGAATTTTATTCAAGATTATTGTAATATATGTTTGTAAGGGCGATTCTTATTTGGAGGCATATTATGAATACCGATGAAAGAAATACAATAAATAAAGAAATAGGAGAAAGAATAAAAGCCATTAGAAAGCAAAAAGGCATAACATTAGCTGACTTAGGAGCAAGATTAGGTATTAGTGAAAGTAATATGCAAAGATATGAATCTGGTAAAATCGCTAGTGTTTCTATTGATTTTATTAATAGATTGGCTACCATATTAGAAGTAAAGCCAGAATGGTTAATCGGTTGGGATAAGGATGATACTCCACAAGGTTGCTACCTTGATTCTGAAACAGCTGAATACGCTGAATACCTTCGCACCCATCCTTCTGCACGTTTATTATTCTCCGCATCTCATGGCATTTCTAAAGAGGACATGGAGAAAGCAGTTGAATATATCGAGCTGCTAAAATTAAAACATAAATAATAGGAGGTGAAGCATATATGTTTTTCTTTTTCCCTGATGGTATTGCTCCACAAGGTGAAATTATCCTATATCAATCCGATAATGATAATATGACAACGAATGTTTTATTTAAGGATGAAACATTCTGGATGTCACAAAAAGAAATCGCATTGCTATTTGGAGTCGATAGAACGGTAATAAGCAAACATCTAAAAAACATTTTCGCTAATCAAGAGTTAGATGAAAATTCAGTATGTGCAAAAATTGCACATACTGCAGAGGATGGAAAAACCTACCAGGTAGTATTCTATAATTTAGATGCCATTATCGCTGTGGGATATAGAGTAAATAGCAAAGAGGCTACTAGATTCAGAATGTGGGCTACAAACACTTTAAAAGAGTATATTGTCAAAGGCTTTGTACTTAACGATGATATGCTAAAAAATGGGCGCCAATTTGGAAAAGATTATTTTGACGAATTATTAGCCCGTATCAAAGAAATACGTGCATCTGAACGTCGGTTTTATCAGAAGATTACAGATATTTTTGCACAATGCAGCTATGACTACGACAAAGATAGTGTTGAAGCTAAACAATTTTACGCTACTGTTCAAAATAAATTGCATTGGGCTATTACCAATAAAACTGCAGCTGAAATTATTGCTGAACGAGCAGACCATAACAAGCCACATATGGGATTAACTACATGGAAAACCGCACCTGACGGCAAAATCATAAGTACAGATGTAGTTATAGCTAAAAATTATCTTTTACAAGAAGAAATATCCGAGCTCAATAATATTGTAAGCATGTTCCTAGACTATGCTGAAAACCAAGCAAGACGTAAAAACCTTATGATGATGGATGATTGGTCTTATAGGCTAGACAGTTTTTTGCAGTTTAATGAATATGATATCTTATCTAACGCAGGGAAAATATCAAAGAAAGTAGCGGATAACTTAGCTAAAGAAGAATTTAAAAAATATCGAGTTATTCAAGACCGAGAGTTTAAATCTGATTTTGACAAACTTACTGATTTTACAATAAAAAAGAAATAATACACAAGGGAGAGTGTTATATTGGTTGTAGATTTGATTTACTGTGACTTACCACATGCCAATGCTGTGTCAGAGGAATGTGAAGATGTAGATACGCCATAACATCTACATAAATAAAAGCCTCCCTCATGATCGCATGAGAGAGGAAATTAAGCATGAATTAATGCATATTATTAACGATGACTTCTATTTGGACCAACACGTCAATCTAGTTGAGCAAATGGTCCGTCGGACGAGTATCGATGATGCGGAATTAGAAAGTATTAACTTTTATCATCACATTATTTAACTAATAGCCAGGGAGATGTTATTATGTTTAGAGTCTTAGAACTCTTATTTAAGGGTACTGTAATTAACTCTGAAAACAACTCAAATGACATTTCACCTTTTGAAAATTTTTTAGTGGAAAAATAATTCATGTTAATTTATTTACAAAGTGAGGATATGAAATGTCAGGAATAATTGAAAGCGTGCATATTGCACGCTTTAGGAAATTTAATGATGTGACAATAAAATGTGGACAGAAACTTACTGTAATTACAGGCCAAAATGGGACTCAGAAAACTACACTTTTAGGATTATTAGCTCACCCATTTTCGATGACTGTAGACACAAAAAAGAAAGATCTAGATCCTTTATTTGAATTTAAAAGTACAAAGACTTTATTCGGGAAAAAGTTCGAATCTAAATTTTCAGATAAATTTAAACTTGATGAAACTCATGAATCAGTTAAGGGCCACGAATATACACTTTATTTTTCAAATCCCAACATTGGAGACAACGGCTCTTTTACTTTAGAGTCGATGCAAAGGGATAAAAAAAATAATAAATTAAGGTTATGGAAAAAAGGGTCTCGTTCTTCTGGTGATGGCTATATAACCCTTCCTGTCATTTATTTGAGTTTGAAAAGAGTTACTCCAATTGGCGAAGAAGGCCGGATAAAAAGTCTATCTCTTGCACTTGAAGATGAGGATACACGGTTACTAGTCAAAGAGTATAATAATATATTATTTTCCGCCAACAAGAATATAGAAAACGATAAAACTAATCAGCTAGACTCTAGTAATAAAAAGCAATTAATTGTTCATCCCAACACATATGGCCCATTAACTATATCTGCTGGTCAAGATAATATAGGTAGTATTTTAACTGCAATCTTATCATTTAAAAATTTAAAAGAACAATTCCCTAATGAATATAAAGGAGGCCTATTATTTATTGATGAAATTGAGTCTACATTATTTCCAGCAGCACAAACAAAATTAATAGAAAGACTATTTTCATATGCAAGAGATTATAATATACAAATTTTTTGCACAACTCATTCTGCCTCTATTATAAAAATAGCTTTAGATGAAAGATATAAAAACGATGTGGTCGTTAACTATTTGAAATCTATAGATAATAACATAAAAATAGAAAATAATTTAACCTACGAACAAGCTATCGCTCATCTTTCATTAACAGTAATAAAAAATGAACAAAATAAAAGACCCAAGATAAGGGTATATTCTGAAGATAATGAAGCTCGACTATTTTTTAAAGCGCTACTTCCAGCAAAATATTATAAACTTCTAGATATTATAAATGTAAATCTTGGAGCAAATGAACTAATTAGACTAAAAGACTGCAAAATTCAGGAGTTTTCTAATAATATGATTTTATTAGATGGTGATAAAAAAAATACTTCTAAAAATATCTTATGTTTGCCTGGGCCTTTTGGCCCAGATAGAATCCTATATGATTTTTTAAAAGATTTACCAGAGTCAGATGAATTTTGGTCTGACAATATCTCGACTGGAGGTTATAGTAGCCAAATTTGTTTTAAAGATTATGGGCAGCCCCCTATTAATCCTTGCGGTGGGCAATTAAGAGAATTTTATAAAAATTGGTTTCAAAATCAATTAGAAAATAAATATTGGGGTAAATCTGATTGTGATGCATTTAAAAAATGGAAAAAAGATAATCACAAAGTTTATGAGTGTTTCGAAAAACACTTTATAAAAGTATATAACTACCTTGCCGCTAAAAATAAGCTTCCACAAATTGAATAGGTATGTCCAATTGCCAAGACAATGTATATAATAAATGAAAGGAGGTGTATTCTATGCCTGTAACAAAGTCGATTCTACGCTACCCTGGTGGCAAAACCCAACTTGCTAAATTTGTGAGCAACCTTATTACTATCAACAAAATGAAAAGCCCTATATATTGTGAGCCATTCTCCGGAGGGTCTGGAGTTTCAATGGAGTTGCTACTAACTAATAAAGTAAATTCTGTTATACTAAATGACCTCGACCCATCTATTTATTCTATTTGGTTTGCCATATTACATGATACAGATAAACTCATCGATGTAATACAAACAATGTCCATCACAATGGATGAATGGTATCGCCATAAAGATATATATTCTGAGCTAAAAGACATTCCAGTCTACGACTTTAGATTAGCAGTATCAGCTTTATTTCTTAACCGGACAAATCGCGGTGGCATCATTACAGGAGGACCGATTGGAGGGCATGAGCAAAAATCAAAGTACTCCTTAGATTGCAGATTTAATAAAGCTGGTATCATTAAGAAGATATACACAATAGCCGAGCAACGTCATAGAATACGCCTATATATGCTAGATGCTAAAAACTTGATTAATGACGTATTATTAGATGAAAATTCGGAGCAACTATTTACATTCTTTGACCCACCTTACTACAAACAAGGTCAGGCATTATATAAAAATGCATTTAATCACGAGGATCATGTATCTTTATCTGAAGCTATTAAAATGATGAACGGGTACAAATGGATTACAACATATGATGAATGCCCTGAAATACAATCAATCTATGCTGATTATCGCTTATTCACATATAAACTAAAATATTCAGTTAATCAATTCCGCGAGGCAAACGAGTATCTATTTGCTAGCCCTATAACAAAGCTAAAATCTTTCGATAAAGTCAAATTAATTTAGATAAAAAAATAGGGTTATAGGACAAAACGTGTTGGTACTTTAATCCCAATGATTGAAAGATAATTTGTCATAGTTATGCAAATCACCCCAAGAAACGGCATCTCCCCAAGTTGGAATTATACCTTGAAGTTGGGCTCTTTCATTCATAGATCTATATATTTTAGAAATACTTGCATCAGTTGGCATTACCTTAAGTATTTCTTTTGCAGAAAGCGGTCTTGGTGAGTGTAAATAACACCACCAAAAGACCGCTTTTATGCGTTTTTCTACAGACATCCCTCGATGGTAACACAATAAACGTCTGAGTTGTGCGTTTACCCCGCCTTCAATAGGGTTATTAGTCCTCGGACATTCTTTATCCAACACCAATGTTTCATCTAAATATCGAAACATTGTCTCTGTATTAATTAACACCACTAGAGAGTTATAAGCTTTTAATAAGCGTTCACGCATAGCTCTTAAATTATCATTACTATCACGTGTCATTTCACTTAAAAACTCTTTAAAAGTCACTCTCCAATTAAATAATCGTTGAATCCATATTTGTGCATCTTCTTGTATTTTTACACTATACAAATCGCTTGCTAAATCTCTTAACATAATGCCTGCTAAGGTTTTAGGCCGTCTAGTAGTGTAACGATGCACTTGCCATACAGCATGAACAATACAACGTTGAAGTTTGGCCGTACGCCAAACTTTTTTTAATGCTTTTCTAAGGCCAGGTCCACCATCAGAAACGACCACAATGGGGGTCGCTATTCGCTGCATAAGAGCTTGCCATGAGCGAGACTGTTCTGACCTACATAAATACCATCCTAATACATGTTCACCATCATAACAGATCAAAATACAAGCTTTTTTAGCTAAGTAAATACCATCAACGAATACCACATCTCTCGGGGTTTCAATTTTGGGCGGCATAGGCCATATTTTCCAGAAATCAGCTATCTGTCTACGAAATGTACGGCCCTGCCCAGACATGACCTGTTGTATTTCTTTACTAAATAACCAATTTAGAAATCGATGAAAACATTTAGTAGTATTATCAATAGTTTGTGTAAAGGTGATGTTACACTGCTTACAATGCCATCGTTGTGATCCAGCTTTAGTTTTCCCATATTTTTGACAAGAAAATCCACAATTTATACATCTTACCAGCATGATTATTCCCTCCACTTAGAACACGATTTTCTAAGAAGATATAATCTTATTGAAGCCAGTAAAATCAAGGGTTTTGGGACTTTTTACCAACACATTTTGTCCACCCTCTAAGTTTATCAAAAGAACTTAAAATAGCGATAGAGCCAGTAATTTACTGACTCTATCGCCTACAAAACCAACACGTTTTGTCCTATAACCCTAAAATGAAAGATGACATCGTGAAACGTATCTCTAAAATATTCTGATGTCAAAATGATGTCAAATCAGAACCACCCGTAAAACGGGTGGTTTGCTCACGGGCTATAAGCCCGTAGTACTAGGCCAGCGTCTAAAGGCGCTGGCTTTCACTACGTTCAAGCCGCATAGCCATTGACTCGTAACGGTCCCCTTAAAGGGGATATGTATTACTTGCTACCCTTAAAAGGGTCCTCATATTCTTTTACACTAAGTTTATCTTTCATTTGGTCATGTAACTCTTGCTCACGTATATATTTTTTTACGGTAGCTTCATTTAATCCTACCGTACTTACATAATATCCCTCGGACCAAAAGTGTCTATTTCCAAATTTATACTTTAAGTTTGCGTGTTTATCGAACATCATTAGCGCACTTTTACCCTTTAGATATCCCATAAAAGATGAAACTGATATTTTAGGTGGAATTAACACTAGCATATGCACATGATCTGCCATAAGCTCCCCCTCTATAATCTTGACGCCCTTATATTCACATAAACGTCTCAGTATTTCACGTAAACTATTTCTGTATTGATTATATATAACTTTACGTCTATACTTAGGTGTAAATACTATGTGGTATTTGCATAACCATTTTGTGTGCGCAAGGCTCTGTGTCTTTGTTGCCATATAAAATCACCTTTCTTTTGTATATAATGCGGCTTGAACACCTACATTATACTTAAGCAAGGTGATTTTTTTGTATAACTTTCGTTGCCGCACCCGCATAGCGGGTGGTTTTATGATTCGCGACTACGTCGCGAACCAGTCTAAAGACAATAACAAAAAATAAGGGCTTACAGAATTACCTGTAAGCCCTTATTTAATCAGCTTGGTGCGGTTGGAGGGACTTGAACCCTCACGAGCGTACGCTCACCACCCCCTCAAGATGGCGTGTCTGCCATTCCACCACAACCGCGTGGAATACAAAAATGGTGCCTCAGGACAGAATCGAACTGTCGACACACGGATTTTCAGTCCGTTGCTCTACCGACTGAGCTACCGAGGCATGTTTTTTGTAAAAAAAAATGGCGACCCCGATCAGATTTGAACTGACGATCTTCGCCGTGACAGGGCGACATGTTAACCGCTACACCACGGGGCCGCGTATCAACTCTCGTTGACTACTCGTATATATTAACATGAGCCACTCATATAATGCAAGTACTTTTTTCTAATTTTTAAATGAATTTTTCCAAAATATATAGAAATAAGAATTATACATCAAAAATCGTATATATTAATCATATATGTTCAGTATACTTTAATATACTCTAGATTAGTCCAAAACTTATAGAAATAAAATTGGGCTCTCTGTCAAATGTTGGGGTATTCACCCTACGAGTCTTCTTTGGCACCAATCATAGTTATGGTTGGTGCCATTCTTTTTGCTCAAAAGTAGAATACGTACTCTAAATCTACCAAAGTGGCGAAGTCCATAGCTTATCCGTTTTAATACCTTAATCTTGTTGTTAGTTCCTTCTGTGTATCCATTAGAATATGGAAGTAAGAATGCATTAGTTAATTGCGTCATCCATGCAGGAAATGATGTAAAGAAGTTATTAAATTCATTTAAGCCAGATGCTTTTACTAATTCCAACCAATGCGTTAAATGTGCAGCTATTCTTTGTTTACCATAGATTGAAAAGATTTTTCTAAAAGAAAGTTTTAAAGCATATGCTTTTCGTAAATCATCAGATATTCTAAGTATTTCACATAGTTTAATATGTTCGGCTTCCGTTAAATGGTCTGGATGCTTCATTAGTACACGTCGATTCTGTTTTAACATACGTGAATAAGCAGCCAGTTTATGTTGCTCACGCTTTCTAACTCGCTCTACCGCCCAATCTACAAGTCGACATACATGGTATCGATCACAGATAATATGCGCATGTGGAAATAGCGCCTCCATGATGCGCTTAAATTGTATGGACATATCCATTACAATAAACTTAACTTGTAGGCGATCCTTATGTTTAAATGATGCAAAATAGTGGATTAATGCTTGCGTATCACGTTTCGGTAAAATATCTAATATTTCATGTGTATCTGGATTAGTTAAATTAACTTGGTATTGGTAGCCTTCTGCATTTCCTTTAAACTCATCAATACCAATCACAGTGGGTAAGGTCTTGGGCTTAGGTATAGTGATCATAGAGCAATAACGTAATACTGTAGTAATAGATGTATCACACTCGTTAGCAATAGCTGTATAGGTTACACTTTCAGTAAGTTTATCAAATAGCATTCTAATATTAGTTACACTTAGTTGCATATGTTTTCGTACAAATGGATTGCTTTCAGCAAAAGAATGACCACAATGCGGACAAATATACCGACGCTGTCTGTATTTTCCAATTAGTGGACCTCGTTGTACTTTTCCAAACTTTACAGTACGTATGCGGTAATCCTTAATATGCTTTGTGGTTTCTCCACACTTTGGGCAAATATGTGATGTTGCTGGTAATTCTATGTCAAAAATAAAT